>DAIDKJ010000005.1 GCA_027450105.1 Ferrovum sp. | reverse complement strand
CACTCTTGTCCAAAACAGATTCTGACGCTGGGTCATCCCAAGGTGTAAGGTATAGGCGAATTGCCAAACCCACCATACCTGACCGAAGGAGACCCAACGTGAAAGCATCATGCAGCATGTTCAGCCAAATACTCAAGTTAATTCCGCGCACCGACTTCGAGCGCTTCGTCAAAGAAACCTAGGCAGAGCACCGCAGCAAGGGGCTGTCGAGTTGGAGTCAGTTCGTTGCCATGTTGTTCTGCCAGTTGGGGCGCGCACATTCGTTGCGAGAAATCGAGGGCGGGCTTAAAAGTTGCGAGGGCAAACTCGTGCACCTCGGCATAGAAGCGCCAGCCCGATCATCCTTGTCCTACGCCAACGGCCACCGCCCTTGGGAACTGTTCGAGAAGGTCTTTTATAATTTGTACGGTACCGTAGCGGCAAAAACTACCGGTAAAAAGAAGTTCCGCTTCAAGAATAAACTGGTCAGCCTCGACTCGACGGTCATCGATCTGTGCCTGTCGATGTACGACTGGGCGAAATTCCGACGCACCAAGGGGGCGGTCAAACTGCATCTGGTCCTCGACCATGACGGCTACCTGCCGTGTTTTGGGCTGGTGACCGACGGCAAGGTCTCAGACATCAAAGCGGCTTGGCAAATTGCCTTCGCGCCCGGCACCATCGTGGTGGATGACCGAGGCTACAACGACTACCGACTGTTCGCAGATTGGACGGAGTCCGGTGTTTTCTTTGTCACGCGCATGAAGGACAACGCGCAGTATGAGGTGGTCGAAGAACGCGACCCTCCACAGAACCGGAATATTCTTAAAGACCAGACCGTCCGCCTGACCGGTACGGGCGCGCAGGAAAAATGCCCACACCTCCTGCGCCGCGTCGTGGTCATCCGCGAAGACACCGGGGAAACGCTGGTGTTCCTGAGCAATCACCACGGTCTTGGCGCTTCGACCATCGCGGCAATTTACAAGGATCGTTGGCAAGTCGAATTGTTCTTCAAGGCGCTCAAACAAAACCTGAAGATCAAAACGTTTGTCGGCACCTCGGCCAACGCCGTGAAAACCCAGATTTGGACAGCACTGATTTTTTATGTATTTTTGGGGTCTGACCCCTTTTTACCTCTCGCGCACCAAAATCTTGGCCACGATGCAGGATATGCTGGTGCTCATTTAAAAAAATTGAAATTATTTTTTTTTTGATCTATGCTATATCTGGGTAATTGTGGAGCTGCTGGTCGGATCGCCAAAAAATCGACCTGTCGTTGCCGCCACGAAGGATCAACCACATGAATTCATGATGAAACATTTCAGACATTCATACCAGAACCGCGCTTGGATCAGCACTTGCTTGCTGGGTTTCCTGCTGATCATGGTCTCCTGGAGCGTGGTGGCTGTTGCGGCAGATGCGCTTCTGGAACAGGCCAATGCTCTGATGCGCGCCGGAAAAGCCAACGAGGCCTATGGCCTGCTCGCCCCCAGGGAATTCGACCAAGCTGGCGATGAGGCTTATGACTATCTGCTGGGTATCGCTGCCTTGGACAGCGGCCATGCCGAAAAGGCGACTATCGCCCTGGAACGGGTATTAGCCGTCAATCCCAATTTTGCTGGAGCCCGTCTGGACATGGCTCGGGCTTTCTTTGCCTTGGGCGATTATGCGCGCGCCAAACGCGAATTTGACAGTGTTTTGTCTCTGAACCCACCTCCCGAGGCCAAAGCCACCATCAAGCAATACCAAACCGCTATCGAGCAGCGTGAAGAGGTCAAGAAGTCTAGCCTGAATGGCTACCTTGAAATAGGTCTGGGTTATGACAGCAACATCACCGCAGTCACCAACGATTTTACAGCCGGCGTTCTGGCTGCTTATAACATCGCCGATATCCAGGCCACTGGCAATTCCGTCCTTCGAAAAAGCGCGTTCATGTTCGCCGGTGCGGGCTTGAACTACACCTACGCACTTGACGATCAACTGGCGGTTTTTGCTGGGCTGGATGGGCGACAACGGGATTACCAGCAGGATAGCCCTTACAACGCGCAATCTGTTGACGCTCATCTGGGTCTGACTGCCGTGGACGGCCCCGATCTATACCGGGGTAGTTTACAGGTTCAATCGTACCGCCAGAATGGGGAAATCCCAGCCGCCCCGCCTGCCGCGGCACCTCGCATGGATCAGCAGTCCGTTGGAATCAACCTCGAGTGGCGACACATGCTGGATGCGGCCAATCAGGTGGCCTTGTTTGGACAATATAATCAGCAACGATTCCCGGATTTGTCTGTATTTGATCTGAACCAGCAGATCATTGGCACTAGCTGGCTGCACAATTTTGACGGTAGCGGCAAGCCTCTACTCTATTCAGGTCTGCTATTGGGCAACGATCGCGCAATCAACCTCCAGGCCAACGGCAGCAACATGGGACGAACTTATGAAGGTCTGGTGTTGTTTGGGCAGTATTCCGTATTCTCAACGGTGGATTTGTATACCAACCTAGACTATCAGTGGCGTAAGGATTCTAGTCCCTATGCGCGTTCCAGTCTGATTGCAATCGGCAACGATCAGTTGGCTGATCTTGCTGTGGGTGCCAATTGGCATATCAATTCGCTTTGGTCGGCTCGTGCGCAAATTTTATATACCCACAATAATTCTAACATTGCCCTGTACACCTTTGAACGCACTGAAAGCTCGGTGGTGTTGCGTCGTGAATTCTAAAACAGATCCCCTGAAGCCTTATGTCACCGAAATGGACGATGGTCGGGAGAGAATCCGCATGAAATACCTCTTCTCAGTTTCAGATCGAGCCTTGCTGCGCTATGCCAAAGTTTTCATGGTACTGCTGATGCTTGGGGGAATGACACCGTCCGCCAGAGCCGAAATTGCCGGTCGCTTCCTGTTTGTCAGCGGGGACGTCAAAATCACCGACGATGCTGGTCATGTGCGCTCAGCCAAGAAGGGCGAGACCCTGAATGAGGGCGACACTCTATCGACTGGCAACCCAGCCTCCGCCCAAATTGCCCTGAAAGACGGCGGATTCATGGCCATACGCCCCGACACCGAAATTCGGGTGGACGCCTTCAAGTACAACGGCAAACAAGACGACAGCGAAAAGGGATTTTTCTCGCTGGCCAAGGGCAGCTTCAGGGCCATTACGGGAGCCGTTGGACAAGCCAATAAACAAAACTATCTGATCAAAACCCCTGCCGCTAGCATCGGGATTCGAGGAACGGATCATGATGCAGGGTATGTACCCCCCCCTCCACCGGGAACCAAGACCATCGATCCTCCGGGAGCCTATGACTCTCCCCTGAAAGGCAGTACCTTCATGGAGACGGACAAAGGATCCGTAGACATCAAGACCCACGAGGTGGGTTATGCAGCCAACCTCGGTAGCGCACCCCAGAAAGTCCGTTTCATGCCCTCTCTATTCACCGCTGTGTCGGCGCCCAGCAACAGCAAAGCGCCTGGCCAAAAGCCCTCAAGTTCAGGGTCCGCTGGCACAGGCGCGGTTGCCGGACTCCCCAGCCAGGGCCAGGGGCCTTCTCCCGGATCAAGTTCATCATCGTCCCCGAACGCGCTGGCGCCAACCAGCCCATCCAGCCCCAACTCGACTCCGGACCAGGGATTGGGCTCAGGCACGCTGGTCAGCGCCCGAACTACAATCACCCATGAAGACAATTTTCAGCTTAATAGCTTTTCTTCAGCCATTTCGGTTCAATCGCCCCAGGTCGTTACTCAAATTCTGACCCAGATTAGTTCACCGACAAGCCCATCTGCCTCCACCGGTTCAGCCCCTATGATGATGACACCCCAGTTAACCGGGACTAGCACCACCTCTGGCGTGCAAGTAAACCTGATCACTCAAACCGCATCTAACCCCACAACGGGTCAAACCGTCGCCATAACCAACGTCACACCTACGGGGACGATCAAACCTGGCGCCACCTCTGGTACTGGTACTACTTCTGGTACTGGTACTACTTCTGGTACTGGCACCAACTTAGGTACTGGCGGAGTCGGTGGAACTTTTCGCCAAGTGGAATCGCCGGGGACAGGCCGCAACATAGAAGTTGCCTGGGGTCGTTGGTCAGCTAGCGCAGGGCAAGACCTGCCGGGGAGAAACCTTCTGATCAGGATAGGCAGCACTACCCCCATTCCCAGTGGTTCCGGCCTCATAAACCCGCATCTGGTGGGCTTACCTAACCAGAGCGTCCCCATAGCACCGTCTTATTCCCTAAATACACGCGATAGCCCGCTATTGCCAACCATCAGCAGCACAGTTTCCGGCGTGGCCGCCTTCAAACGCTAAGAATTGTTAGAAAGTACGCTTGGCAACTTCGGCAACGTACCCAGGGATTTTGGTCTCATCCACAGTGTCCACTTGTTCTGGAGGCATATACTGTTCGGCATAGCGTAGGTAAACTTTCTCGCGGATGAAAATGTCGAAAAGATCCGGGTCCACATGCTGCCCCAACTTCATCTTCCCCAGAATATCTAAGGCTTCGCTGAGCTTCTTGCCTGGTTTGTACGGTCGGTCTCGTGCAGTCAGGGCTTCAAAAATATCGGCAATGGCCATCACCCGGGCCTGAACTGACATCTGCGCGCGTTTCAATCCCTTGGGGTAGCCCTTACCATCCATGCGTTCGTGATGGCCTCCGGCGTATTCGGCCACTCGTTGCAAATGCTTGGGCCACTGGATTGAATTAAGCATGTTAATGGTCATCACCACGTGATGATTAATGGTTTCGCGCTCTTCGGCCGTCAAAGTGCCGCGCTCGATGCACAGATTGTAAATCTCGTTATCCGTCAGAATCGGCAAGGTTTCCCCCTGCCCATTGTTCCACTGATAACGCAAGGAAATCTCCTTGACGCGCTGTTTCAGTTCAGGGGCCATATATTCTCCACCCGTATTGCATTGATGGAGAAAGCTCTGATCAGAGCGCAATTGCTCCAGTCTGGTCTGGTATAGGCCCTGTGCTGCCTTCGCTTCCTCTGCCCCCTCCTGCGCCGAGGCAGCAAGCAACTGGGCACGCAACTGAGCGATTTCCATGTCGCGCCGGATGATTTCAAAGCGTGTATCGAGCAACTGGATACGGTCATTGATGGATTCCAGCTTGGTGGCCTTGTCCACGATATGAACTGGGGTAGTCACTTTGCCACAATCATGCAATAGGGCCGCAATGTGCAATTCGTTGCGATCCACAGCAGACATAGTGAAGTCAGCGTAAGGCCCCTGTTGCTGGGCACTGACCGCATCAGCCAACATCAGGGTCAACACCGGTACCCGTGCACAATGGCCCGCCGTGTAGGGAGACTTGTCGTCGATGGCCGCATTGATCATCCGCACAAAAGACTCGAACAACTGCTCCAATTGCTGGATGAGAGCCCGATTGGTCAGCGCGACAGCCGCCTGGGAAGCCAGTGATTCCACCAGTTGCTGATCATCAGTGGAAAAGAAACTCACTGTCCCGGTCTTTGGATCGCAGGCATTGATCAACTGCAACACCCCAATGATGTCCTGCTCATGGTTCTTCATGGGCACTGTCAAGAACGAACGGGAACGGTACCCAGTCATCTCGTCAAATTTGCGCGGGCCGGAGAAATCGAATCCCTCATCCTGGTAGGCATCATGCACATTGACCGTACGGTCATGAATGACTGAATTCACCACAATCAAACTGTCATTAGGGGTTCCGTCAGCCAGGTACAGCGGGATCGGGGCAAAGGGAATGGGGTCATTGTGCGCCCCACCCTTGAAGATTTTCAGGCTTTCATTCTGCAGGATCTCGAATTTCAGATGCTTCTGGTCATTGAGCAGATACAGGGTGCCCGCATCGGCATCGGTAATTTTGCGCGCCGCTGTGAGAATTTCCTCCAGCAAGAGTGAAGTATTCCGGCATGAGGACAGCGCGATACCCACCGCATTGAGCTGCTTCATGCGCTCCAGAAGTGAGGCTACCTCTTCATTTCGGGCATTCAGCTCAGGCCTGTCAACCATGAACGCACTCCCTGTCAAAACCGTCAAGACATCAAAGCGAACCAAAAGCTCGCAACGATGAAAATTTCGGCCGTTTACTCCTCTTGATCACCCCATTCAGCACGAAGATCATTGCCCAAATTCCCGTGGTTGGCAAGTTGAAATTGAATGCCCCACCTAGATATCAACCTTCATGAGCTGGAGGTACAATGGCGTAATCCTGCTACTGAGGCGCACCTTTGAGAAAACTCTGGCCCATCGTCGTTGGATTCTGCATCGTGCTGATCTTTTTTCTGCACACCGCGCAAATTCTCCCCATTGGCGTCATTCGTCAGCTGGATGCCATGATCTACGATGCCAAACTGCGCTTCTTCATGGAAAATACTGTAGATCCCCGCGTTGTCATCGTGGACATTGATGAAAAGAGCCTGAATCGCGAAGGACGCTGGCCATGGGGGCGGGATCGTATCAGCGATCTGCTGGATCATCTGTTTGACCACGATCAAGTGGCGCTGGTAGCGTTTGATGTGGTATTTGCCCAGCAGGACGACAGTTCGGGCCTGAGCGTTCTGGAGCAACTGGCCAGGGGTCAACTCCACCAGGACCGGCATTTTCAGGAACTGTTCCAGCAACTGCGCCCGCAACTGGATCATGACCAACGGTTTGCCAGCCGGTTGCGCGGTCGTCCCGTGGTACTGAGCTACTATTTTACCAACGAAAACCATCGCACCAGTGGGGCCATCCCGGATCCTGTATTGCGCCAGGAAATCTTGAGTCAACACCAGATCCCCTTTGTGACGGCCACAGGCTTCGGCTCCAACCTGTCCATCTTTCAGTCTGCCGCAACCGGGGCTGGTTTTTTTAATCCCCTGCCCGATGCGGACGGATCCATTCGCCGGGTGCAATTGCTGGAAGCCTACCAGGGAGGGTTGTACGAATCCTTTGCCCTGGCCGTAGTCAGGGCACTCACGGGCGGGCAACCACTGGAGTTTTCCTACCGGAATTATGCAGGTGGCTATGGAGTGCTGGAAAAACTCAGCACCGCTGGCATGGAGATTCCCGTCAACCAAAATGTGGCCGCACTGGTTCCGTATCGGGGGCCTCAGGGTAGTTATCCGTACGTATCTGCCACCGATGTGCTACAGGATCAGGTGGATCGAAAACGATTGGACGGCGCCATCGTGCTGGTAGGGTCTACCGCCTTAGGCCTGAAGGATCTGCGAGTCACGCCCGTGGGGGAAACATTTCCTGGCGTGGAAGTTCACGCCAATCTAATTACTGGCATACTCGATCAAAAAATCAAGCAGGAACCCTGGTTCATTCAGGGAACCAACCTGGCCTTGCTAGTGGTGATGGGGTTGCTTTTAGCCCCGCTGTTGCTCCATTTGAGTGCCCTAAGAGCGACCCTGCTCACTGGAGTCACACTCATTGGTCTTTCAGGGCTGAACCTGTACTTGTGGAAATACAGGAACATCCATATGCCTTTGGCGGCCAATCTGATGATGACAATCCTGCTCTACAGTTGGGGCATGATCCAGGGGTATTTCCTGGAAACCAGAACCAAACACCAGCTAGCCGGACTGTTTGGCCAATATGTCCCCCCGGATCTGGTTAAAGTCATGAGCAAAGATCCCGAGCGCTTCACCATGGAAGGAGAAAGCCGCGAACTCACCATTCTGTTCTCGGACATACGCAGCTTTACCACCTTGTGCGAAGGACTGGACCCACGCGCTCTGTCCAAGCTCATGAATCTCTACCTGACTGCCATGACCGAATCCATTTATCAGCATCTGGGGACAATCGACAAATATATCGGGGACGCCATCATGGCCTTCTGGGGTGCACCGCTGTCTGATTCCGAGCACGCGCGCCATGCATTGACCACGGCTTTGAGCATGCAGGAGCGTTTGGTGGATCTGAATCAACAATTTGAAGAAAACGGCTGGCCACCCATTCAAATCGGCATTGGCTTGAATACCGGACTGGTCAGCGTGGGCAATATGGGCTCCAGTTACCGTATTGCCTATACAGTCATGGGGGATGCAGTAAACTTGGCGTCACGTCTGGAAAGCCTTACCAAACAGTACGGGGTAGGCATCCTGGTGGGAGAAAACGTCATTCGTACTCTGCCCGATCATACCTTCATGGAACTGGACCGGGTCAGAGTCAAGGGCAAAGACGAACCGGTAGCCATTTACCAGCCCCTGGGAATAACTCAGCAGTTGCCTTCATCCCTCTTGCAGCAGCGCGTCCAATTCCTTCAGGCGCTGGATGACTACCGACAACAGTCATGGGATACTGCTGAATCGAAAATCAGATCCTGGATGGCCGTAAGCGAAAATGACAAACTGGGACAGTTGTATCTGGATCGCATCCATCAATTCCGGGAAATGCCCCCACCAGAACTCTGGGACGGGGCATATACTTTCCTTGAAAAATAAGCATCCCATGAACCCGTTACACGAGAAGCTCTGTTTTAGATCGAAACAATAATCACCCTAGACCAAGGTCAATACATTATTTCCTCATAGGAATATCACCATGAAACTGAATATACTTGGTTGTAGCGGTGGCATTGGAAATGGGATGCACACGACCACTTTTGCAGTAGATGAAGATATTTTGATTGATGCCGGGACTGGAATCATCAACCTGGACTTTGAATCACTGGCCAGAATCGATCACATATTTGTGACTCATTCCCATCTTGACCATGTTGCAGGCATTGCTTTGCTGGCCGACATGACGGGCAACGCTCGCCAACAACCCATCACGGTGTACGGCACCCCGGCCACACTACAAGCGCTGCATCAACACTTATTTAACAATCTGATATGGCCCGATTTCACCCAGATTCCTGAGGGGCAACCCTTCGTTAAATTTCAACCTATCGTAGTTGGTGAAACCAAAGAACTATCGATAAACAGACGCGTCACCGCAATACCTGCCAATCATACGGTACCTGCAGTAGGTTATTGGCTTGACAGCGGTAAAGGCAGCCTGGTTTATTCCGGGGATACGGGGGGCTGCAGAGAGTTCTGGAACATTGTCAATGGGATTGATAACTTGCGTCACATCATCATTGAAACCTCGTTTCGAAATCGCGAATTGGAATTGGCAATAATTTCGATGCATCTATGCCCACAATTGCTGGAGGCTGAGATCAGGAATCTAAAACACCCAGCTGAAATCCATATCACCCATATGAAACCGGGCGAGATCGATGTCATCATGCATGAGCTTGAACAAATTGGTAGTCCTAACCCAATAAATCTGCTCCAGCAGGGCCAGACAATTTGTTTTTGACGATTGCACATTGCATGGAGCATTTCAACTTATCGATATGTTTCGCTTCCAAAATAGCCATCCCGGAATTGGCCAGATCAAATTTTTGCGGGTCAGACCACCAGGAGCCGGGTCGTCCAAAACCAACTTTGGCAGAATCCGCAAATTATCCACAATGAACCCTACTTCAGGCTCTTTCGGATTCCGTGAGGGTGTTGTGGTAACCGTGATATTGGGGCTGCTAACTGCTGGGTTATTTCACGACACACTATCGGGCTATTGGCGTTTTGATGATCCCATGATGTTGCGATTCGCCCTGAAGCAGTCGTTGCTAGATGTCTTGTGGCACCCCGATCCCGAACAACAGCAACTGGCACCATTTTTTACGCCGCTGCTAACCTTGTCCTACCAGTTTGATTATCACTTCTTCCATTTAAATCCAGCAGGCTTTTACTTTCACCAACTGGTGGTATTGTGGATCGCTGCTTCGCTAACCTACATTCTCTTACGTCACTGGGTAGACCGGGCATGGGCATGGATAGGAGCGATGTTGTTTTTGGTGGGCTTTCCCACCCAGGTCATTGCCCATCAAATCATGACCCGTCACTATGGGGAAGGTTTGGTGTGGATGATCGGCGCCCTGTTGATATTCATCCACGCTGAACGCTCCAATCCCAGGTTTCATGGATTGGCTGCCATTGGTTACGCTTTGGCCGCCTTGAGTAAGGAAATTTTTGTGCCGTTGGGTTTGTTGCCCCTCATTCTAGAGACGCCCAGTAATTCGTGGGATAGAAGGCTGTGGCGCACGATTCCTTACCTGGGGGTCCTGGTCAGTTATATCCCCTGGCGTTTTCACATGCTTTCAGGTCATTTGGGAGGGTATGCACGGGGAAACTGGCCCTCGCTTGCTCAGATGGCTGATTACTTACAAGATGTTCCATCCTGGCTGTTTGCCAATCAGGCAATGGGGATTTTGATGTGTGGCTTGCTGATGGGAGTGGCTATCCTGAGTTTTGGAAGACATCGACGCGAATTATTGGTGTTTGGGGTGCTGGTTCTGCTTTTACTGGGTCCACTGGTACCGCTGATGGTCCCTGGTGGTTTGCCCGCTCACGGAACAGAATTTTTTATTCCGGAGCGTCATTGGTTTTTGGTATGGTGGTGTCTTAGTGTGGGGCTGGTTCTGGGATTAGCTCGATGGTCTGGACGGTACAGCAGGTTTGCCATGGGTCTAGGTTTGGTGGTCGTTCTGGCAGCCGGAATTCAGCCACAAAAATCGGCCTGTTTTGCCCAGCTGATCGCCCAAAACGAGCAAATCTATCGCCTGGCAGGACAGCAATCAGAAGTCTTGCAAGTGTACGTTCCCACACTCTTAGTCCCGTATGTTGCCGAAATGACACAGCGCCTAGCGCAATTGCAAGGAAGGCCTCCGGAGCATCTGCAGGTGTATTCGCTGAACGCTTTACCCTACAAAAGAGAAGCAGCGGCGTTCGTGTGGCACGATGGATGTGCTGAACTTACTCCAGCGTTGAATGTATCCCAGTGAGCCGTTCTGTCGAAGGGTTCACTGTGAGCACATCAACACATTGGAACTCCCACGGTGTTTGCCCTTGGTCAGAACACCCTGTTTTAGCATTGTTTCTAATTTTTTGACTCATTATTTCCTGAGGAGTAGTATCGACAGATAAATGACTGAGGCTGGGGTTTGTTGAATAAAGAGATTGTTTCCGGGACGTTTTAGGAGAAAGCACAGATGCCTGCACCCTATTTGATTGAAATCGACTCCATGGTTGCAAATTATGGTGGGGGCACCGGTCTGTTAAGCTTCGCGGGAGATGGTATTGCCATCGGTTCTCGACAGATTTTGACGGCTTACTCGACCCTTTTTGACAGTTCTGGAACCCAGGTTCCTTTTTCCTTGCGTGGCATCACTGGTTCGTCAGGTTTAAAGTATGTCGTTCATAGTGATGCTACCAATGGGATCGCCTTGATCGACATCACAGATCCTTCTTTTTCTGGGTTTTCCAATGCGCAGATCACGGCCTACCAACCCAATTTTAGTGGGGGGAGTGCCACAGTCAGTTTCACGGACAGTGCCTCATCCAGTGGAGATCTTGCTGAAACCGTAAACACCTCACAGGGCACACTGAGTATTTCAAGTCCGACCCAGTATCTTTTCAGTAATCATGCGTTTCCAGGAGCTCCAGTTTGGATCAATAGCGCAGGGGTGACGACAGCCGTAGGCCTGATGACCACAGCCTCATCGGGTATCATTCTAAATCCTGCGGCCTACAATGAGTTGCAGACGGATTTTTCATCCCCCCCCACACTGACTCAGCAGACAACAGCACAAACATGGACCGATGCACAGAGTTTTTCCTTCACTCTGCCGGCCAATACGTTCACCGACCCCTACGGACAGAACCTCACATACACTGCCTCTTTATCCAACGGCAATTCTTTGCCGTCTTGGTTGAGTTTCAACCCAAGCACCTTAACCTTCAGCGGCATTGCCCCGGGGATTGGGCAAAATTTGAACGTGATCGTGACAGCCACATCACCGGGTGGATTGAGTGCGTCGGAAACATTACCCATCACGATCAGTGGAGGTGGGAGCGCTGTTATGGCCACCAGTTCCAGCAACCCAGCCTTGGGCATTGGCACGGGTTATGTCAACGCTGTTTTCAGCTCTTTCAATCCTGTCAGTGTGGACGTTACCAATGCTCTGGCCAGCGTACAGGACGACATCGCTGCGTATGGAACGGCTCACTTGCGCCTGGAACTGTGGGCGCTGACATCTCCCTTCCCCACAGGGAACAACAATGGAACTGTTTATGGGCAACATGGTCCCGATGGTTCGGCCACGGGTTATCTGCTAGCCACGAACGATCTGGGTACTACCAGCAGCCTTCTGAATACAGTCCAACTGACGACGTCAGTATCGGCCTTGCCATCGGGGTCTTATTATTTTGTGGCAGAGTTAACTGAATACACTGGAGCCAGTACAGATTCTGGCTACAGTGTAGATTCGGTGATTCAGTCCAGTACACCCATGGCCTTTACTGCTATGAATGCTTCGATTGCGGAGCCCTCTGGAAACGCTCCCATTGTGGGGACTGCCGGAGGGATCAATACCGTCGTTTGCAGCGGTAGTATATCCAATTACAGCTTGAGCACCTCCAATGGGGTGACGACCTTGACAGACAATGGTACTGCTCAGGGATTCCATATGCTAAGCAATATCCAACGCATCAAATTTGCAGATATGTCTCTGGCTTTAGACATGGGTGCCAATCAATCCGGTGGACAGGCCGCAGAGCTTTTAGGTGCAGCTTTCGGGCTGAGCGCCTTGAAAAACACCATGTATACCGGAATAGCCATCAAATTGTTCGACAGCGGTTATAACATGGCCCAAATGGCCCAGATTGCCGTGAATACCGGCTTGATCAGTCAGACGTCAGACAACACCGCTTTTGTTACGGCTATTTGGAATAACGTGGTGGGCTCCCCCATCACTTCAGGAGAGTTGTCTGCTTTTGTTGGAGCTCTTGATAGTCATGCATATTCCCAAGCTCAGTTGTTGGCAATCGCCGCGACTACCAGCGCCAATCAATCCCATATCGGTTTGACGGGTTTGGCTGAGGCTGGTTTGCAGTATTTGTCCTTGTGAGGGGCCTAGGTTTTTCAGCCTCACATGCCAATGGCAGATGCTTCTGATCGGCACAAGGCTTCACTTCACAATTCATAAATATCCATGAAAATAAATCTGGTTTGGGACGCATCGAGCACCACCGCCACCGCGGCTTTCAGGTCTGCCGTTCAGCAGGCCGCCAACGATCTATCATTGCTCATCCAGAATAACATCACCGCGAATATCCAGGTCGGCATAGACTCCATCAATGGCCAACCCATGGGCGGCGCTTATGCCGAAGGAGGTCCACAGTCGGTTTTGGACAGTTATGCACAACTTGTCACCCAACTCTCTCATACGGATACTCTAAACGGCCTACCAACGCTCTCCAGCTACTACCCCACCACCGATCCTTCCGGGGGGAATCTCACCATTTCTAACGCACTAGCCAAAGCGTTTGGCATGCTCGCTGCCAACGCCAGCGGAATAGACGGAATAACCGGCTTTTCCAGTCAGGTCATGCTCAGCTCATATGCGGACATGGTAGACACTGCCTTGCACGAACTGGCTCACGCACTGGGCCGAATTAATGGCTCCTCAGTTGGGTCCGGCAATTGGTACACTCCATTGAGTTTGTATACCTATGCAGCTCCTGGCGTACTTTGGAATCCGCAATCAGCCACACCGGGCTATTTTTCCACCAATGGTGGGAGCACGAACCTTGGCGTTTTTTCCACGACAGATTATGGTGACTTCGCTAATTTACAGGATCCCTTCGGTAATTATGCCAACCCGACAGCTACTTTGACGCCACTGGACCAGACGGTTTTAATGGCGTTGGGTTTTACCTTGGCAGCACCAGTATCGATATCAGTGCCAAGCTTTCTGGCGCTGAATTTATCCGGCTCCACGCCCTCCGGTTCCTATGCCATTTCCGGTACTGCGGCCACCGTGTCCGCCAATCTGGACGCCTTGCAATCCCAAGTCAACTATATTTTTGGGATTACCCTCACCGATAACGCCCCACTGTTCATCACTGGCACCCAACTGCAAAATGATGCTAGCACCCTCTCGTTAATCCAAGGCAATTTCGTCCTGACCGTCACCGGGGTCAGCGCGGCCAACCTGGGTTCTGTTCTCCAGAACACCTTGGTGACTTTCGTTTCGATATCCGATATCGCTAACAACATAACGAGTTATCTGGATTACCTGCAATCGAATGCCGCAAAAATTGCTTCGATCAACCTTACTGATAACTCGCCCCTATCACTCTCGGCAAACCAGCTGGTCAGTGATGCTGCTGCATTGGCTTTGCTGCAGGGCAACTATTCAATCACGGTTTACAGCGCCAGCGCCAACCAAGTTGCCACGATCTTGGCTAATACGCACGTCTCCTCTCTGTCCATTTCCGATAGCGCCAGCAATGTGAGTGCCCAACTGGATTCCCTGGAAAAAAACATCCAGGCCATTTCTGGAATCACGCTAACCGACAGCGCCCCCATTGCACTCACTGGCGTGCAATTAACCACGGATGCCAATGTCCTCGGCAAAATCAGTGGATACTATTCCCTGTCCGTCTCGGACGTTTCAGCAGCTGATGTTTCCCAAGTAATCAATCAAGGCCACGTTGCTTTTCTGTCCGTTGTCGACTCCACGAATAATCTGACAAATAACTTTCAAAGTTTGCTTGAACATACCCACCAGATTTCAGCCATTACCTTGACCGACCCTTCTCCAGTGACATTAAACGTCCACTTGTGGAATATCGCATCAACTCTTTTTGGAAAGCTGACCAATGTTCCTCTAATGCAATTTCAGGATGCTACCAGTCAACTCAATGGGTTGTCTCTATCGCCACTCGCTAACGTCCACACGGAGGTATCACCGACCACCTTGGACGCAAATGCCACCATTACGGGAGGCATCGTCTCACTGCTGAATTTGCAAAATCTTGGCGATACCACTTATATTGTTGCAGCGCAGCCAAACGGTACAGCAGTCACTATTTCTGCCAACAGAATTCAGGATACCATCACTCTCCTGAATGAAAAACCGAGCCAGGTGGCCATCATGACCTACGATATGACTGGCTTGAGCACTGTCACTTATGACGACATGTCCTCAAACGTCACCGTGTCCCAAAATAATGGGATCTGGCAGATTCAAACCGCCAACGGGACAGACAGCCTAGCCCACGTGGAACGTTTGCAATTGACTGATCAGTCTTATGCCTATGATTTGTCTTCCACACAATCTGCGGGGGAAGCAGCCGATCTGATCAGTGCAGTATTCGGATCTAATACACTAGCCAACAAGGAGCTGGTAGGTAATTGGATTCATTTTTTTGATGCTGGAGGCACACCGATTCAGGCTGCGCAAGACTTGATTGCGGCTAACGTGATCTCGACCAACCCAACGGTTTTCCTGTCGACTCTTTGGCAAAATGTCACAGGCAGCACAATCCCTGCCAGTGATCTTTCGAAGTTTGAACTCGCACTGCAAAGTGGCACATTTTCAGAGGCATCGCTTCTGGTATACGCTGCATCCCTGCCCCAAAATCAATCTAATGCCAACCTTCAGGGGTTGACTCAAACAGGTTTGGCCTTCATCCCTACCACCACCCATCAAGGCATCACAACGACTGCCTTTTCTGGCATGGCAGCCGATTACGTTGTCACCGATACGGGTTCTGGCAGCATTACGGTAAATCAGGGTGGGAATACTACCCCGCTACTGAATGTCCAAAGAATTACATTTTCGGACTCGGCATTGGCATTCGATCTGGGGATCCATCAATCCGCTGGCCAAGCTGCTGAATTAATTGGTGCGGCCTATGGCGGTTCCGCCTTGTCCAACAAAACTCTGGTAGGAACGACGCTCGCCTTGCTGGATGCAGGAAACAGCCTGCAACAGGTCGCCACCACTTTATTGGCAAATCTCAGCTTCACCAGCCCCAACGATTTTGTACCCACCGTTTGGAAAAACGTCACCAACACCGACATAACTACTACCGAGTTGACGACTCTCACCAACCTAATCAATGCAGGCAGCGTTTCAGAAGCCCAACTTCTGGCCACTGCCGCCACGTCCAGCACGAATCAGTCTCAGATCAACCTGGCAGGCATTCTTACCCATGGGCTTGCGTATATTGCCGCATGACTGCAAGCGCGCGACGTAAGCAATGGGATGGACGCCCCCACCCGAAACGGCATCAATGTGCCAAAGTGAGCACGTGTACTGCCGCACAAAACCGATAAGGAGCGTCCACCATGAAGATGGTAACCTTAGGTATGGATTTGGCGAAGACTGTGTTTGCAATTCATGGAGTTGATGAACGAGGTAAAGTTGGTCTAAAAAAGCAACTCAGGCGGGAGCAGATGACAATATTTTTTGCCAACTTGCCACACTGTCTGATTGGCATGGAGGCTTGTGGAAGTGCCCATTGGCCTCAGAGCGCAATATGGTAGCATCGCCATTTCGTTTGGGGTAGAGTTTCGGGATAGAGGTTTTGGAGAACTCAGACCGGTGATGCTGAAAGAAAGGTATCTGACATGCAAATCAACCTGACGTGGGATAGCAGCGTCAGTAGTGCGCCAAGTTTTTTTAAAACGGCGCTTCAAAACGCTGCGGATCTATTGGGTCAAACTATCCTCGATCCGGCGACGGTGACCATTCAGGCCGGCTGGGGGGTCGTCAACAATGTGGCTGGAACGGGCGGGGTTCCTGTCAATTACCAGCAATTCACGCCATCCGTGGCCAATACAGGATGGTCCGCAAACGCGTCTCAAATTACACAGGAACTGGCAACGCAATACAGCCTTAATGACACTTCGGCCCTGGCAGCACATTTGTCTGATTCGGCAACGCTAGGTTCGGTGGGGTTCTATGTCGCATCCGCCGAGGCCCAAGCCTTTGGGAAACCCCTGTTAAACCCAGCAAGTACTACGCTGGACGGATCAGTAGGTTTCAATCCGTCAGGTCTGTACGGAACGGCGTGGACGTTGCCGCTTCTCGAAGAAGTGGCGATCCACGAAATTTCCCATGCGCTCGGGCGGATAAACAACTGGTACATCTCGTCGTATACGCCCTATCAATACACGCCCCTGGATCTGTTTACCTATAGCGCTCCAGGGGTTCTCTGGCAGCCAACCACTTCCAACCTTGCCGCGTACTTAGACGGGGGTTACTTTTCTATCGATGGTGGAAAAACCAATCTTGGGAATTTTTTAGGAGCTGACGCCGCAGATTTCAATTCGAGCGACAACTTTGGTTACGGAAGTGGTGGGGCCAGCGTGACAAACGTTACTCCAATTTCTTCATTGGATAAGACTGTGCTGCAGGTTTTGGGATTTGATGTGGCCACGAGTACCCTGACGCTGGCTCCCAACACCACCACTAACATCACCCCCAACGCGGTTATCACCGGTAGTGGAACGGATACAGTAGTCTATACGGGCTCCGCAAGTCAATACACCATTACGCCTGGCACGAACGGTTCCATTACTGTGCAAGACACAGTGGCAAATCGGGACGCCGGTAGCTGCTTGGCAGGAGTGGATCGCCTGCAATTTTCCGACGAAAGCTTGGCTTTTGATTTAGGGCCCACGCAGTCGGGAGGACAAACGGCCGAAATCCTAGGCGCGGCATTGGGCTTGGCTGCAGTGGCCAACAAGACATATGTCGGAATCGTTCTCAAACTCTTCGACCACGGTTATACGATGAGCCAAATAGCACAGCTGGCTATCAGTACCGGACTGGTGGCCGGTAGTTCCGCTACCCCGAGCAATTCTGCGTTCGTAGAGGCCGTGTGGCAGAACCTCATGGGGACTCCCATTGACGCTGGGACCCTTGCTGTGCTCACAAACGACCTCACCAATGGCACCTTCACCCAAGTCAGCCTGCTTGCACTGGCGGCAGAAACGACCCTCAACCAAGCGCACGTCGGCCTGGTGGGTCTGGCACAGCACGGACTGGCGTTTGTCCCGGCCTAATAGAGGGGAGCAGGGTGAAGACGGGGGATTGCGCTTCCTGTAGCGGTGTTTTTCAGGACACTTGTCGTGTCGTTTTACAGTATTTTCCTAAATCCGTGCTCGTTGACCTGAAATCGCCAGTCATCTACTCACATCTAGAAATTATCATCCTTAGCCATTCTTGTCAACAGCAAGTTGTTGAATCCGTGTCTATATTAGTTAAACTGGTCCTTAATACCCCCAAAATTTACGCGGTTCCTCAACCCTGGCAACACCCATCACTATCCAATCGTCGCAAGAAAATTCTGCGCCCGATTACCTCTTAACTTGGAACGGCAATTACTCCTTGAATAACCCGTCCGTCCTACGCCTCGCAACTCAGTCAGGCAAGGGAACTGAAAACTCATAGAGCGTTTCTGGCGCAATGTCGATGTCACCAGGCCAGGTAACGGCGCCATAATCAATACGCGCCATGGAAAAATAGCCCGGATTTTCCAAACGTTGAAATACAGGGTAGTGCAGATATGGTCGCATATCGAAGAGCTTTTGTTCACCACTATTGAAAGTCAGAAGCAACCCGTAATCGGAAACTGTCTCAACAGAATTGACCTCAATCATCACCATCACCTCAACGCAAAGGATCAATCGGAAACACAAGTTCGCCATTTACCGCAGGCGTCCAGTCCGCCACCAATTCTTCTTCGTGGATAGCTATCCACGCCTGCACCATGCGCAACTTTTTGGCCGGCAAATCCCCCTCAAGCAGATTGCCATCCGGGATTGAAATGGCAGCCTTTTGCCCCTGGTATTCCACATGAAGATGTGGCAAGTGATGTTGTTGCGTATCCATGAACAACATCCGGACAATGAGCGCTCGCGTTGGGGGAACAGATCCATGGCCACCTCTCAAAAATATCAGGATGCCAAAACCTCTTAGACAAAAACAGGCGACTGCGCCGAGCGCATACAACAGTCACCTTCAATTAGTAATATAATCTACCACGAATATTGTTAGCATAAGAACTTTGAATGCTTTGCAGTGTAGTCTTTTCATCGGGCACCTGCTAGGTGTTGTTGCGCTTTTTGCTGCGGAGATTCTCGACCAGTCGGCAGGTGTTATTATTTGGGACGGGGGGCAAGAGTCATGTGGAATCGACCATCGAACTTGGCAAAAAACTTTTTCTTTCGATTTCTTCGTCAATGGACCTCGCTTTCCGCGGTCTGTTGCGTTTTGCTGCGTGGCGCTTTTTGGTCAGCTCTCTTTTTCCTAACCTTCGGTGGCGCCGCCGCATTTGGTGCTAGCGCCATAGGCAACACCTACAATGGTGTTACGGGTATCTTGTCCCTGCCTGCCGTTCAAGTTGGTTCGGCACTTTACGATGCCACTCTTCTCAATACTGAATTGAGCTCTGGAGGGTTTTCCTTTGCCTTGCAGAGTGTTTCTCCTTCGTCGGCAAACAGCTTGGTGTCTTCCACCTATGACATCCCCAGTGGAAGGCTTATTGTGCCCACTCTCAATGTGTGGGGTACAGCGTTTGCGATCACGCTGCAGAACACTGGTGCCTCCTTTGCGCTCACCAACGTTGCATTGCTGCCTTCTTCAACAACCCTCAACGGTTCTTATTTGATGGCTTTCCTGGCCTGTGATACGGCCCAGTTCGACTGTAACAATTTTCAAAACCACAATACGTACCTGGCACAGTCTAACGATGGCATTCACTGGGTGCCTGCCCCGGGTTTTGTTCCCTTTCAAGGCAGCGTTCCGGCGGCGGTGCGGCGTAACGACTCGGTATATATCTACAATCCGGGAACCGTGGCCATCTATTCGGTGTCCGGTGGCGCCGTTACGGTAGCCCCAACGCCGGTAACGATTAGCGGGGCTCCCTACTGGGTAGATCCTACCCCCATACTGAACAACGGACTCATCAACCTCTTTTTCCTTCAAGGTAATACAACGGGTGACCCTGGCACCTGCTCTCCAGGTCAGTCCACTTGCTTCAAGAAAATCCAAAGCGCCTCAGAAGTATCCGGCAGCAACGGAATGTTCTTCATGTTAGATTCGGGCGACCGTGCGGATATTCCCACGGGGGGCATCGGAACCGTAAACTTCGCCACTTCGGATCCGGCTCAATTTGCTTTAGCCGGTGGGGGGTATGGACTATTAATTTCTCATGGTACCTCGGTAGAGGCGATGACGTCGCCGACTCTGCTGGGAACTTACACGAATATACCTAGCCTTCCTCAAGGGCTTTTGGTGAATAATCTGGGGGGAGTTCCCAGCGCCATCTATGATGCGGCCTCGGGGCAGTACTGGGTGTATGTTTCTGTCACCTTGGGAAATGGCACTTCGGTCATTCAAAGAGCGGCAGTCAGCAGCCTGGATTCCCCCATTCCTCAAAATGCATTCAATACGGTCATCAGCGGTTCGCAGTTTCCCGGCTTCTCCAGTTCGATGATGGTTGCCAGCCCAGCCATCGTTGCCAATGCCCCGTGACTGAATCGCCCCAGTTTGGCCAAGACGTTTTGGTGGCGAGACCGACGCCATCGACTGCTGCCCCCGTCACGGTCATCACCGCACCCACCGTGGCACAGGTCAGCGCCGCGGCGCTGTCGCCACCGGGTATCAGGCGGGAATATAGTCCAGGCCAGTTGTAGCCAGCCCGGCAAGGCCAATGTGGGTCTGGTTGATGTTGGCGCTAGCAGCCAAGGCTAACAGGGATGCTTGCGTAAAACTGCCATTATTCAGCAGTCCAGTGTAGCTAGCGAGGCTGTTCGCATCGATGGTGGTTCCAGTGAGATGGTTCCAGACTGCGGTGACGAAGGCCGTATTGTCTGGAGTGGGGCTGACCAACCCGGTACTCAGAGCCAGTTGAGCCACTTGGCTCATCGTTTGCCCACTGTCGAACAGTTTCAGTCCAATACCCGCATAGGTAGCATTGCTCACGGCGGCCGGACCAAAGGCCGCCCCCAGAATTTCTGCGCACTCCCCTGCGGATTGGTTGGCGCCCATATCGAAAGCCAGGCTGATGTCTGAGAAGTGCAGGCGATATACATTGATTAACGTGTCTGTTCCGTTGCCATTGGCACCAAGCCCGTACCCGTTTTGCACCTGTAGACCTGAAGGCGTGGACAGAATTGAATAATCCGTGGATTTGCCGGAAAAGTTCAGGATATCGTTTTCAGCATTGCCATAAACCGTTTCGCTGGTTCCGGTAGCGCTGGCGCTGGCGCTAAATCCAAATTGAATCACATTGTTGGTGCTGGTGCTGACATTTACTGTATAGCTGGCCAACTGGTTCCCCAGTGTGACAGTCAAGGTCCCGGGCGAGGTGACATTATTGTTTAATCCCATATCCAGCACCGCGGTTCCTCCTTGGCCCACCGTCAGTGTGCCCGTGAGCATGCCCGAGGTTAATTCGCTCGCGCCAATGCCGCTGATCTGGTAGGGCACAGTGGTGCCCATCGCAACCCCCAACGTGCTCAGTTGCAAATAGTCATGAGAACCAGCATTGATGGTGGTAGGACCAAACAGAACATAGACCGGCGCCACCTGAAAGCCCAATGCCTGCATCATTTGCCAGTCTGTGACGCTCATGGGGCCTGGCACTCCCGCTGGGCCACCGCCGAAGCTGTCGGTGACCGAATTGAGCCAATCGGCCGAGTCGTTGACCAAATCAAAAGCACCCAAACTGGTTTTTCCACCATCCAGGGAAAAGTAAGCGTTTCCTGTACCGGTCAGATTCAGGGTATTGGCAGCGGAATATGTGTAAAGATTCAGGGTGTCCAGAGTAGCCGTGGCGGGGTAGTTGATGCGTCCAAGGGCATGGGTGAGTTCGTGCAGGGCTGTACTGACCAGATCAAATTGGCTGCTGGTGATTCCCTGGCCGGAATTGAAATTCCATTGCGCATCGTTGGCAAAACCGACAGAGCCATCAGAAGCTTGGCTACCGGAAGGAATCAATCCAAAGGCCATGGCCTCGGCAGTACTGATCTGCCAACTGCTGGCGCCGCCAGTGGGATCGCTGCTGAGCAAATTGGCCGTGAGACTGCCCGTGGCGTTGGTTTGAGCTTGCTGTTTTAGAGCGGTGACCAGTTGGTTGTACGTAACGTTATAAGGGGAATCAATGGCTGTGGCTAATGCTCCAGAGTTGATGCTCAAGCTCTGCCCTGCATTTTCACCCCAACCCACATTGATCGATACGGAGATGTTGTTGGTGATTTGCTGATCCAGAATATTGGCGGCAGTCTGGATAGCCCGCTGGAAACCGGCAGGTGCAGAAGTAACGCTGGGATCCCACAACAGATTGATTAGCATATGTAGCCCAATTCCCTTTCAAAGGGTGATCCAAGTAAACGGCGGGAAGTGACTTTCCTTCTACAAGCAAATCAATCAATGCTCGCAACTTTCCCAGGTCCTTCTTGCGATTATCCGCCAACTTTACGTCCCGCGTGAACTGGCGAGTATACGATGGTGTCCACATTAACTTTCATGAGTTGATGCGACACGCCCCTGATGATGAAACATACTATGGGGGTGTGCTGCTGTCAGAGGACAGAGGTCGCGATAATCTTTGATGGTTAACCGACCGCGAAACCTAACTCGACCCGCCGCCCTTCACTCGTACCCCGGATTGCCTGGCACCACCTTACTGGTTAAGGTTGTGGACAGCGCACGCTAAAAAGAGCCGTCGGCATTGCCCGACAGGCCGTTGAACAGCGGTGTCATCGGGCAGCAGCACACACCAATTGTCACTCTTGTCCAAAACAGATTCTGACGCTGGGTCATCCCAAGGTGTAAGGTATAGGCGAATTGCCAAACCCACCATA
>DAIDKJ010000004.1 GCA_027450105.1 Ferrovum sp. | reverse complement strand
TTGCAAAAACCTCACGCGCGGCCCTGCCGGGCGGGTCAAAACTCCCCTACCCCCAGGGGCCCAAGGGGCTTTATCTCGCTGAAGCGCATAACTGCCGCTGGATATCCGGCGAATGCAGGGGGGACTGGATATCCGGCGAATGCAGGGGGAGGAGTTGTCACAAAAAGGATCGTCTGCTCCACGGTTGCACAGCAGTTTGATGTTGCGTACCTCTCCTCCCGTGCCTACCCCCATAAAATCAGTATGATCCATCGAATTCAGAGGACGAAAGGCATGCGTTTCTTTTGGCATGTTTATTGCTCTAATACTCCGCTGTAAAAACCAGCCTGCATCTGGTTGTGCCGCCTGAGGCTTGTTTAAAACCTCATCGCTGCGACATGCGTAGATTTTGTAACCCCGCCTGACCGAGGTTACCTATGATCATACGGAGTATAAACGTTGTTCCCATTGCTCATACAGTCCAGACATCATTTCCTGCCCGTCGGCCCCCTGAGCTTACACACCCGCATCAGCCTCCTGTTGACGGCAGTGGTTACCAGCATGATGCTAGTCCTGGGAGGACTCTGGCTTGCCACTACCCGGGCCAGTATTCATGAAGAAATCGAAGCGGCGGCCCGAGTATGCCAACAATGGCTCGACGTTCTGGCAAGCGAAGCGCGCCACGCCCCCTCACCCTTGGCCAACCAGCGACTACTGAACCACATCAAGGCCGCCGGCAGGATTCGCGCCAACGCCATTGAAATCATCGATGCCACAGGTCAACTCGTCTACCAGTCACCGCAGCCGCTCTACAAAGCTGGCCGTGCCTCGCCCGCCTGGTTCGCCCACCTCACAGAACCGGTTTTTGCTCAGCGCCGCATCAATGCTGGCACCTTCACCCTGATCATCACACCCGATTCTTCTCGCGCCGGACTGGATGCCTGGGATAATCTCTGCTCTATCCTGGTCTGGATGGGGATGCTACTCGTAGTCCTTTTCCTGGCTGTGCGCTGGGCACTGAACCGCGCCTTGCACCCGCTCGATCAAATCCGAAGCGCTCTGGAATGCACCGGGCAGGGATGTTTTGATACCCGGCTACCGCCATATGCCAGCCCCGACCTGAACCGCCTGGCCCATGCCTTCAACGGCATGGCAGACCGTCTGAATGAAGCGGTGCAGGACAATGTTCGCCTGGAGTGCGCGCGGGCTCTTGCACAACAGTTACAGGACCGGCTCGAAGCCGAGCGGCACAGCATTGCCCAAGAGCTGCATGACGAATTGGCCCAGGGCATTACCGCAGTACGCGCAATGGCCGGAGCCATCGTGCAACGCGCCAGCGCCATCCCGACCTTGAAAGACTACGCGCAGAACATCATTGCAGTGACCAATCAAATCCAGGATGGCATCCGCCATATTCTGCACCGTCTTCGTTCTTTCGGCACAGACAAGGGCATTAGCCTGAATCAGGCCCTGCAACGGTATCTGCAGCTGTGGCGCCAGTACTACCCCGATCTGGCCCTGCAGGTAGAGCACTTTTCCGAGCCATTACAGGTGGAAGATGAACTGGCGCTTACGGTAATACGCCTGGTTCAGGAAGGTCTGACGAATGTCGTGCGCCACGCTTGCGCCACGCAAGTCCAGTTACAGCTGCACTGCACCCACCAGGAGGACAACCCATGGCTGGAATTGACCTTGACGGACAACGGGCGCGGCCTGGAGGACAACCATGCCAATCACCCGGGCTGTGGGCTTGGCCTAATCGGCATGCGTGAACGCGTGGTAGCACTGCGTGGCGAACTATCCATCTCCAGCATCCCGGGTGGCGGCGTGTGTTTGCATGCGCGCTTTCCCATGCGCACAAATCAAACCTCCCCGGCCCCAAATACGTCCAGTTCACCCTCCCCAAAATCTTGCAAAACGGAGAATTTCCCATGAACACTACCCTGCATAATCTGACTATCCTGCTGGTGGACGATCATGCCATCGTGCGCATGGGTTTTCGTCTACTGTTGGAAGGGGCCGGTGCCACCAGGGTCATCGAGGTCGATCGTGGTGAAGCAGTACTGGACGCCTATGTGGCAGCGCAACCGGATGTGGTCGTCATGGATATCTCCATGCCCGGCATGGGCGGATTGGCGGCACTGCAGCGCCTGCGCACGCATCACCCCGCGGCGCGTGTCCTGATGTTATCTACTTTTCAAGACGCCATCACCCCAGTGCGCGCCCTAAAAGCTGGAGCCCTAGGCTATCTGTGCAAGCGCTGTCCACCGGAGGAGTTGATCACGGCTGTGCAACAAGTCGTGCTCAACCAGCGTTATCTCGATCCAGAACTGGCGCAATCGGTCACCCTGGCGCATCTCACTGGCGATACCGACCTGGCCGACCTGTTGACCGACAAGGAACTGATGGTCTTCCTGCAGTTAGCGCAAGGGCGCTCGGTCAATGAAGTGGCACAGGATTTTCACCTCAGCCCAAGCACCGTGGGTACGCATCTGTACCACATCAAACAAAAACTGCATATACAAAATGCCGCCGAGATGACCCTCGTTGCACTACGCAACGGTTTTATTGAAGCCTGATCCTGTAGTATCTATTCCAACTTCCTTAAACCAGACTCCATTCAGCGATGAAATTACTCCGCTACGGCCCAATCCATCAGGAAAAGCCCGGCCTTCTCGATCCCCAAGGGCGCATTCGCGATCTCTCCTCGGTCATTCCAGATCTTACCGCCACATCCCTGGCAGAGCATCAATGGTCACGCTTAGACGAAGTCGATCCGGAATCCTTGCCGTTGGTTGGGGAGGATGTGCGCATTGGCTGCCCTGTGGCGAATATCGGAAAAATCATTGCCGTTGGTCTCAACTATGCAGAGCACGCCAAAGAGTCTGGCCTGAGTCTGCCCACAGAACCCATTCTGTTCATGAAGGCCACTTCAGCGCTTTGTGGCCCCAATGACGATATCGTGATCCCACGGGGTGCAACCAAAACGGATTGGGAAGTTGAACTGGGTGTGATCATCGGAAAAACCGCGCGTTACGTGGATATCAACCACGCCCATGGCCATGTTGCCGGGTACGTGATAGTCAACGATATTTCGGAGCGTTCGTACCAGTTTGAACGAGGGGGGCAATGGGACAAGGGCAAAAGCTGCGACACATTCTGCCCGGTAGGACCCTGGTTGGTTACGGCAGATGAGGTAACCGATCCGCAACGACTGTCGATTTGGCTAGAGGTCAACGGCCAGCGTCGACAGGCAAGTAACACCAGTCATCTGCTCTTTGGCATCGCCCATCTGGTTTCCTACATCAGCCAATTCATGACCTTGTATCCCGGCGATCTGATCAGTACGGGCACTCCCCCGGGAGTCGGTTTCATGCAGCAACCTTCACCGATTTTCCTTCAACCCGGTGATGTCATGACCTTGGGGATTGAGTCTCTCGGCACCCAAACGCAGCTCTGCCGCGCCTGGAGCAGGGACCTTTGACACGGCAGAATGGGCATGGGACATCGCGCCACCAGCATCGATCTTGTTAGCGGGTAACATCCGGGAGCAAAAGCAGCCATTCAGGCACAGCGCCTATCTATAAACCCGGCCACGTATAGCTACCGCCCGCATTCATGGCCAAATTTCCCCCATCCACCGGCAGCAGTACACCATTCACGGCACGCGCGGCATTAGAAGCAAGAAAGATAGCCGGGCCCACATAGTCTTCAGGGTCAAGCAATTTACCCTGCGGCAGGCCAGCCAGAATCCGCGGTAACACATGATCGCGAAAACGTTGGCTGTCCAGATGTGCGCGCAAACCAGGCGTCAGTGTCTGAGCCGGTAGCAACGCATTGACACGAATGCCCGCGCTGGCATATTCAATGGCAAGCTCTCGCGTCATTTGATGAACCGCCGCCTTGGCACAACTGTAGGGCATTGCCCCCCGCCCCAAGGCCAACTCCCCCGCGTTGGAGCCGATGTTGATGATCGAACCATCGCCCGCCGCCAGCATGACCCGTAGCGCTGCACGACAGCATAAAAAATAGCCCGTCAGATTGACGGCCAACATGCGCTCCCAATCCTCAAGCAGTAATTCGTGGGGGGGCACTCGTGCCGGGAAAAAGAAAGGGACGTTGACCAGCACCTGAACAGCACCTAACGTGCTGGACAGCGTCGTGAACATGTCGTTCACTTGAGATGGATGACTGATATCACAAGCGATCACCACAGGCTTGTGGCCGATTTGCTCCATCTGGGATGCCGTTTGCGCCAGCCCCTGCACATCGCAGTCGGCTATGGCGAGGCGCGCTCCTGCTTGCGCAAACCCCAGGGCAAGCGCATGGCCAATGCCTCCATTGGCTCCGGCTCCGGTCACCAGGACAATTTTTCCTTCAAGATCAAAGCGTGACATGATCGTCTTCCTGGCCTAGTACATGGCCGGCTTCAGGCCCATGGGAAGCCAGAGCAATCTGGCCGCTGTTGCCGTCCAGCCACAGCCACGAGCCGTCGGCAATGAGGCGTGTTGCATCGGGCAAAACCACTGCTGGAATACCAGCCTCACGAGCTTGGCAGGCGCTATGGGCGAGTAACCCCCCCACTTCAACGATGAGGCCGGCCACTCTTCTAAACAACGGTGCCAGTCCTAGATTGGCCGACCGCAACACCAGGATTTCACGGCCCGTCAACTGGTTAGCGAGCAGTGACACGCTGTCGACACGGGCATCGATGACCTGCGCAATACCACATACACGCCCTGAAGATAGTCCGGCGCCCTGCCATGATGAACCCTGTAAAAGTGCGGGTGGCTGACCCAAGGCCTGGAGTCTGGAACCCACAATCACGCTCGGCAACTGGCGCTGACGAAGTATCTGGCAGGCCAGTTGCCGTTCCTCTTTCCTTTTTTGGGCTACGAGCCACAGGCGTTGTGGTTGGTGCGCTGCACGCCGCAACTCTGACGGGCGCAATTGGAAGATAAGGTCGTCCTTCCATCCCAGACTACTTGCCAGGTGTAGCAAGCCCCCTCGGATTGCAGCGTATCCCTCGATGTAGTGATGCTTGATGGTTTCGCGCAGCGGCAACAGCTGCTGGGCAAAATGCAGATGGACGCGCAAATCGCTGCGCTGTTCTGCAGAAGCACCTAGCACGAGCAATCGGGCCTCGAGACTCTGCTCGACAGCCTGACGACGCGCCACCTGGTGCGCAAAGTCGGCCGTGGGGCGACGCCGTGAAGCGCGTAATTCGTGCAGCATCCTATCAAGTTTTTGCGGGCACTCGGATAAGCGCGGCTCGCTCAGCTCTAATTCATTATCGGCAGTATGCCCGTATGCAGCCAGAAATTCGGCGCGTGAGAGTCGACCATCGGAAAGCATTTCCAGCCACAAGCACTGGCGTGTTACCAGACTACCGGGAAGCCCCACCAACAAGGACGCACAAAGATGCTCGCCCTCCTCGCCAAACCAACGCAGCAGATCAGTGCGCAAACGACCAGCAAAATAAAAACCCAGACGAGCGGCAATCACAAACTGGACACAGGGCCCGCGTCGCAGTTGATGCATCAGACGAGCCATGGCCGCAACCGTTGCCATGGGCGACAGAGCGCTCCATTCTGGGGGTGCCAGGCGCAAGCCTGGTTCAATGTCAGTGGAAAAACGCTGTAGGAAATCGGTGGCTGCAGTAACCAGGCGCGCACGCAAGGCGTCGGCCTGTGCCGATTCCTCCCTGTCATTGTACAGATTGAGCTCCGGATAGTTGGCCAGCTCGGGTTGCGCAAGAACGCGCTCCAGAAAGTAATCCACTGGTGGGGTAGCACCCTGGCTGAAAGTCACCGCATCCACTTCGAGATTGAAATAGGGTTGACCTGCAACCAGTTCGTACAAGTACTCAACACAGCGGGCATCAAAGCTATAACCGAGACGTTGACGACCGACTACAACAGCCCCAAAGCGCCCTGCAAACAGGCGTTTGAACAGACCAAAGCTCATGACAGTGGGTGTGGGAAGCAATTCCCCGATATTCCCGTTACTCAGGACCCAATCATGCCCGCGCAAAACGCCCCGTTGACGCAAAAGGGCAAACTTACGTCTCAAGCGTTTGCGTTCTCGAGCGATCAGGGTGTTGAGTGGATCGGTTGCTTGCCAGTTTATAGCCACGATGGGCCGCGACTGAACGACCCAGATCTTTTCAGGAGTCACGGCAAATTCCACGTCCTGCGGAATTCCGAAGAAGGCCTCGGCGCGCAATGCCAAACGGCTGACTTGCGCCGCCTGGGCTGGGGAAAGACAGGATGCCAGGATGCGCTCGGGAGAAACAGGCGTCTCGCCATCCAGGCCCAGTTTGGTTGGTTTGGCGACGATCGTGCTGTCCAGGAGTTTATTCTTCCGTGAAAATTGATAACTATCGGCAGCCACTCGACCTGCAGCGAGCGGCTCTGCCAGGCCCCAGACGGCATTGATCAGCACCCGCCGACGCTGAGGTTCCAAGGGATTACAGGTATAGGCAACGCCTGCAGCGGTGGCTGGAATGAGTGTTTGGACCAGGATAGCCAGAGAAAATTCTTCATTGGCACCCTTCATCTTTCGGTATTGGCGCGCTAGCGGGGTATGCCACGCCAATAGACATTGCTCGATTGCAGCCAGCAAGGCCTGCTCCCCAGAAACACCTAAAACACTCTGATAAATCCCCGCGTAACTAGCACTGAGCCCATCTTCCTCCAGCGCCGAACTGCGAACGGCCACGGTGTTGCCACCCAGCGCCCTATAGGCCGCAAGCACCTCGTCGCGCAACTGGGGCCGCCATCCATCCGCCGCAACGGCTGGGATACAAAAACCGGGTGCTACCGGAAATCCGGCTTGCAGCAATTGAGCCAGACACCAGGCTTTGTTGCCGATCAGCGGCTGGTCTTGTGCAGTCGCATCACAGAGGTTGATGAGGTTCTTCACACTCATGCAACCAGTTCCGCTCCTGCAACCAATCCATTGTCACGTGCCGTCCGAGCTCCCTCCCACTGTTCTTTGAGCGCAGACCATTCTGCAGCATAACTGGTTACATCCGTATCTCCCGCAAGAACATGGTTGAGTACCCGACGATAGAAATCGACGATACGCACAATCAACGCGGTGGATCGTTCACGCCCCGGTATTTTGAAACGCTCAACACCCATCGCCACATACTCGGGAAGCTCCCACAGCAGCAACTCGGGACTGCTTTTCAAGTGTGGTGCTTCGGGATGTAAATGAGCTCCCGCATGTAACTCCCAGTGGGCACGGCAAATGCGATAGCAACTACCCCCGCGCGAGGCCGAACCGACAAAATGATCCTTGGCCTGATCGTCGCGAAAATGCTTGACATGAAAATAGCTACTGGAGTAACAACGGCCGGGGCATATACGCCCGCGGTGAGTGGTCTGGAACATGAACGCTTCCAGCTTCATGGGGCTGGATGCACGAATTTCAGCTGCTTCAGAAACTCCCCAACGGTAGGGTAAAACCACGTAGTCGGCTCCCAGGGCATCATAAAACCGCACATCATCGATATTGAAAACGCCCGCAGTAACGCTTACATGAATATCGAGATTTGGGCAGCGCTGACGCACAAGGGGAATCAGACCGGGGTCACAAATCATCACCCCGCCCGCTCCCCAGGCGGCAAAATCGTCCACCCTGGCCAAAAAAGCGTCAACCTCGCTGGGAGCTGGCATCACGTTGATGGCAATGCGCACATCCTTACCCATGGCTTGCGCGTGGACGATCAGCTCGCGAATTTCCCCATCATCGAGCTCGTCACTGGATGGTCGTCTGCTCCAACCACGAGGGCCAACGTAAACCGAGTCAGCGCCATTCTCGAGGGAAAGTACGGCCATTTCCAGGGAGCCACCAGGGGCCATGAGAATACTCATCGTTCACCTCTTCTAAAGAAATCCCGGAGCAAAAACGCCTTCGGGAATATTGTTTTCACCCAGGCAGCGAGCCAACGTGTGCAGGTCGGATTGCATCGTGCTATCCCAAGCAGAAGAAATCCGTGCCAGCCATTTGGCCCGCAGGGCTTGTGTGCCGTCCTGGTCGACACTCAACCCTGTCACGGCACACCATGCCAGCAGATCAGTACGCAAAATACTCACGGCCGCAGACACGGCCTGCGCAAAACCAAGAACCAGGCCGGGTTGTTCATCCAGCAAGGCGTTGGAAAATACAAAAAATGTCGACGGTACGGTGGGTACGCCCAGTACCGGAAGCACATCGAGCAGATCGCACACTTCAACAAACTGCCCACTGGCAACCAACGCCGGTATTTGATGCCAGTACAGCAATGCCGCATCCAGGCTGCCATTTACAAGTAGTTCGGACGAAGCAGTTTTTGATCCAGTATCGACGCGAACGCAGGCGTCGTCCGGATCGAAGTCATGCAGCACTCGGCAAGCCGCTCTAAGCAGCAGCCAGTTTTTGTCCTGCGGATGAATCACTCCAATGCGCCGGCCCGGGAGCTCGGACAACGTTGTAAACTGGCCAAGAGGCGCCACCAGACCACCAAAGATCGCCCCATACGGCACGGCTGCCGCCAGCGCAACCCCTGATCGACGGCAGCGCGCAATAGACAACCAATCGGTATCCACCACATCGGCGCTGGCTGTAACCAAACAGGATTCAGTAGCCTGCAAGCCAGCACGCATCCGATCGTCCGCCAACTGGACCTGCAACCGAAAACCATTGACTTGATCAAGAGCGTGCAAAACGATGGTCTGCATGAGCCAACGTCCACTTCCGCTGGCTTCAAATCCGGCACGTAATACCGGCACCGGTACATGCCGGGTGCGATCATGGTTTGATGCTTCAAACCGCATAGCTGGCGGCTCGATCCATCAGCGTATCCACCCGCTTGCTCTTTTCACGCACCCAGCGAAGACGCAGTTCAGCAAGTTCCTCGGTATATTCATCCAAAAGGTCCGCCTGTGCCAAGACGCGATCGATTACCTTACGATAAAAGCGCACCAGATCACGGATCATCGGCACCGGACGTTCGCGTCCAGAAAGCTTGAAGCAGGTGACTCCTTCTGCGACGAAACGCGGCAACTGCTCCAGCATCAATCTGGCATCACGGCGTAATTTGAGATCGATCGGCACCGCATCATCCCGCCCAAATTGCCATGCCGCTTGACAGACACGGTAACATTCCTTGGCGCCACGGTTGGCGCTGCCATGAAATGAAGTCTGGTTTTCCACCTCCAGCCACTCGCGAAATCGCAGGTAACTGCTCATGATGCATTTGCCCGGACAGATCTTGCCGGTCTGAACCGTTTCAAAAAGAAATACTTCGAGTGCGATGTCACTGGCCGAGCGAGCAGCGGCGATCTCAGCCACATCCCAACGATAGGGCAAAATGATGGTGTCGGCCCCAAGCGATCGGTAAAAGTCGGTGTCTCGGGCATTACAGATACCGCTGCCGATACTGACATGGAGTGTTGTCTTGGGTAACAGACGACGCAACGCGTGCAGCGCACCTACGTCCGTCACGACAAACCCTGCAGCGCCAAAGTCAGCAAACATCTGCGCTTTGGTCAGCCAGCGCGGCAATTCGAAAGGGCTGGGGTAGGTATTGAGCACGATCAGAAGTTCGCGGCCCTGGGCCCGGGCATAATGGATTGCCGCCCGGATGTCAGCGTCGTTCATTTCAGATTCATAGGGCCTACGGGAATATCCAAGAGGTCCCACATAAACGACATCGGCCCCCTCGTCGATGGCCGTCCGCGCCATTTCCAGCGACCCCCCTGGAGCCAACAAGCGGACCACCTCAGGCTCTCCCGAAATACCGTTGACCAGCCCCTTCGAAGTAATAGCCGTTGCACAGCCCTTCGTGGGACAAGGCGTCGAGTTCGGCCAACCAGGGTGCACAGTCAATCCCGGAATCACCGGCGAATGCGCGCTCCAAGGCGGTTCGGTAGATATGGCCAACCTTGGAGGCATAGCCTTCGGCCTCACCTTTGTTTTGCACGTAGAAGGCAGTAAACCCTGCAGAGGACAGCTGATCGGCATGCTCGATCAAACAGAGATCCTTGCCCGACAAGGTCATGCGTCCTGTATCCTTGAGCGACCAATCGTTGCTACTTCCATCTTTACGCCCGCGCTTGAGCCAGTGATCTTCAAGGCAGGGGAAGTTGCATTTGTTATTGCCGCACAATTTGGTGTTTTCGGTGTGCTCCATGATGAAACAGGTTTCGGAGATCACCAGTGGGATCTTGCCGTGCACCGGCAGTAAGACCTCAATTGGGGTGTTGTCGGCGATGTAGGTGATTTCCTTGAGCGAGAGTTCCGGGTTGGGGTATACGCGCGTAACACCATACTGCTTGAGTACTTTTGCAGTTTCATGGGTATAGAGGTTGCCGAATACGCCCAGATGAATGGGAATCGTGCATTTTTTTTCCTGTAATACCCGCAACAAACCCAGGTTGTGTACCTCAAAGGCATCGAAGGGCAAATCCATAGCCGTATCAATCAGTTCTTCAACCCAGGGCATATCGTGATTACTAGGCACGGCATAAAGCCTCAAATAGGCTTTTTGATCGTGAGACTTGACCAGGTCAAGACCTTTCTTCAGCTGTTTGGGATTCGAACTGAAATTATTGGGATACTCAGGGCAAGAAAAATCGCCCAGGTAGATGGCATCGTAAGCGGACAGATCCTCGTTTTTCAGAGTTTTTATATTGCAAACGTCGGTTGAGAGTTCAAACATGAGAGCCTCCAAATTTAAAGTGTAGCGACGAGGGCGCCGCGGGATTCTTTTTCCGCCTGTGAAATGAGTCGATTGTCCCGTTTGCTGCGCTCCGATCCCCAGCGGGCGCGCAAAATTTCCAGTTCGCTGGCGAAGGGCTCCAGGTCGGGATGGTCGCATTCCTGGATGCGATCCAGGGCGCGCCTGTATACACGAACGATATCCCGGACCAAAGTGGCCGAGCGGTCGCGACCTGGAACTTTCAGACAATCGACTCCGGCCGCCATATAGGCAGGCAGCTCACCAAGCCATAGTGAGGGGTTGGTTTTGATCGTCATGGGCTGCTGGTAGCCGGTATCATCCACCTTGAAATCCCATTTGGTCTGACACACACGCAGGCAGTCTCCACCACGCGAAGCCGAACCAAAAAAGTGATCCTTACCGTTTGCGTCGAGCCAACGACGGAAACTGAAGTAGCTACTCATCATGCATTTGCCCGGACATATTTTTCCGCCGGAAGGGGTTTTGAACAGGAACACCTCGATGCCTACACCGCTTTCCTGTTTGATTTTCCTGATTTCCTCGACACTCAAACGGTATGGCAGAACCACGTATGTAGCGCCAATATCCCGCATGAATTTAACGTCTTCGTAGTTTGTGATCCCACAGCCCACGCTGGTGTGAATATGCACCTCGGGCAACATCTGACGCACCAGGTGCATGGCGCCAATGTCGCTGATCATGAAACCGCGCGCACCCCACTGGGCATAGCGTGCTACACAGTCGATAAACATGGGAAGTTCGGAGGAACTGGGCAGGGTATTGACGACCACTCGTACCTCTTTTCCAAGACGTAACGCATAATCGATGGTATGACGGATTTCGTCATCATTGAGCTCATCCTGCGCGCCTCGCCGGCTCCAACCGACAACGCCGACATAAACTGCATCGGCGCCCTCGTCAAGCACCATTTTCGCCATTTCCAGCGTACCGCCGGGCGCCATCATCATGACCATCGTTTGTCTCCTGTGTTATGCGTAAATCGGGGTTTCATTGTTCAACCCGGCCAAGGTCCGGATTTCTGCCAGGGTTTGCAGGAAGCGCGTATTGTCCGCCGTGCGACCAACGCTCACACGGGCATAATCCGGCAGGCCGAATCGCTCCAGACATTTCACCAGAGCACCTCGCGCAGCCAGTGCCTCAACCTCTTGTGGTGTGGTCTGAAAAAGCACGAAATTGGCTTGTGAAGGCAGGAATTCGACCCCCAGTGCAGAGAGTCCTTGTTCCAGGGAGGATCGCTCCTGGGCGTTGTGGGAAATACTGCGCGTCAGGTAGGCTGCATCGTCCAGCGCAGCCAACGCGGCCGTTTGCGCCAAACTACTCGTGTTGTAGGGTTGGCGCAGGGCGTCGAGTTGGGCCGCAAGTGCCGGTGTGGCGATCCCGTAGCCGATGCGCAGTCCGGCCAGACCATAGGCCTTCGACAATGATCGAATGATGCACAGGTGTTGCTGGCCGGAATACAGCGACGATAGGTCGGGAAGCTCCTCAGCAGCAGCAAATTCCCGATAGGCTTCATCGAGCAACAAGCAGGCCTGACTGGGCAAGGCCGCCATGAGGCGCCTCAGACTGGAGGGCGAAAATACCGTCCCGCAAGGGTTATGGGGTGTAACGATGACAACCAGGCGAGTCCTTGGAGTCAGCCGTTCGATGAGCGCCTCCACCGGACAATGGCCATTGTGCATGGGCACCGTCACCAGTGTTGCTCCAGTTCGCGAGGCCGCCGCACGATAGGAAGGAAATGCCGGCATGGGTAGCAGCATTTCATCACCCGGCTGGAGCAAGGCTCGCGCCACCAAATCGATCAACTCGCTCGCACCATTGCCAAGCACGATTTGCGCAGCAGCAACGCCACAGATCTCCCCCAGACGTCTGCGCAAGGCGGTTCCCTCGCGGTCGGGGTAGCGCTGTAGCTGGCCTGTCATGCGCAACAGGGCTGCCATCGCGAGCGGCGATGGTCCAAGAGGATTCTCATTACTGGACAAATCAATGGCTTCCGCCTGTGCACCAAAATGCCTGACGAGCGATGCCAAGAGCGCGGGATGTGGCTCGGCGTTTGGTCGCAACACCTGCACCCGACTGAAGGCCTCAGCCAGATCGAGGCCTTGCGTGCGATGCAGATAAGCTGCAGCAAGCGCTGGGGAACGAGAAATCCCCATTTCACAATGCACCAGAGTGCGGCGGCCATGGGCCGTCTGATGCACCAGAAAGTCCAAGGCCTCATCGATGAGCGCTCCGGGAATCTCCACTCGATCCTGAATTGCCAGACTCAATTGCCGCGTAACAGGCGCTGGCCGTGCCAAAGGTACCAAGGATAAAACGGCTTCGATGCCCTGAGCAGCCAGCGTTGGGCCCTGTTCAGCCTCAAGCCGACTCCCTACTGCTAACTGTGCTGTTATAAAATCCATGGTTCCGGGCCCGCAAGCGAAAGGACCATCGCAGTCTAGAGACATCGACCTCGCTGCAAATCCAAGTTTTCACGAAATATTCCTCATGATTTTCCGTATTTCCACTACTATGCGCGATTGCCTATGCCGCACGCGGCTTTTGAGCACTATGCTGGGCTACAGCGAGCCGCCTCTTGAAAGCCTTGCTGTACCAAAGCGTTGTTTCAAGACTTGCGCCCACCGACTGCAAGGGTTTTTTAATCATGATCCGTTATAGTGACACCGACATCCAAGCCATCTACCGGGTTATCGAGGAGCGCCGCGATATGCGCCACTTCCTCCCTGATCCCATTGACCCATCCTTATTACAGCGACTTTTGCAAGCGGCCCATTGGGCGCCCAGCGTCGGTTTCATGCAACCCTGGCGATTCATCCGCATCACAGATCCCACCCTGCGTGGCCAAATTCATACCCTGGTTGAAGCCGAACGCGTGCGTACCTCCGAACTGCTGGGTCCTAGAAAAAGCGATTTCATGCGCCTGAAAGTGGAAGGCATCCTGGAGTGCGGCGAACTGCTGGTAGCCACCCTCATGGACAACCGGGAGCACCACGTATTCGGGCGCCGTACGCTTCCTGAAATGGATCTTGCCTCGGTTTCCTGCGCCATTCAAAACCTCTGGTTGGCCGCCCGGGCTGAAGGCATTGGAGTGGGATGGGTCTCTTTGTTTGACCCCCTGGCACTGAGACCGCTGCTGGGTATTCCGCGCGGTGCCAAACCCGTGGCGATTCTATGCCTGGGACATGTGGCAGCGTTCTATCCAAAACCCATGCTAGAAACGGAACGCTGGGCCTCGCGACAACAGCTGGAAGACCTGGTTTTCGAAAACAAATGGCAAGATGATTGCGCGCTTCCCGTGCCCGACCCAACAACTTCCCTGCGCCCACTTCCCGTTACCGCAGCACCTACCCCAACCCCTGGAAACCGCTCCATGATTTCATTTGCGATTGAACCCATCTCGTCTCAACTGACCGCTGCTTTGCAGCACAAGATCGACCAAAAGACAAAACCGCCCGGCGCCCTGGGCGCACTGGAGCGCATCGCTTTAAAAATTGGTCGCATTCAAAATACCTTGACCCCCACTTTAAAACTTCCCACGATCATGATCTTTGCCGGGGATCACGGAATTGCCAAGGAAGGGGTCAGTCCTTATCCGCAGGAAGTGACCCAGCAGATGGTGATGAATTTCCTGAACGGTGGCGCTGCCATCAACGTGTTTTCCCGGCAGCATGGCATCTGCCTGCGTATCGTGGATGCCGGCGTCAATCATCAGTTTGCTCCGCACCCCGATCTGACGGATGTCAAAATTGGTTTTGGCACGCGCAATGTTCTGACCAAGCCCGCCATGACTTCCGAGCAATGTCAGGCTGCCATTCAACAAGGTGCGCTGCTGGTACGACGGGAAGCCTTGAACGGCTGCAATACCATCGGATTTGGGGAAATGGGCATCGGCAATACTTCTTCTGCCGCGCTGCTCATGAGCGTGCTATGCAACCTGCCGGTAGCCGATTGCACGGGGCGGGGCACTGGTCTGGACGATACCGGATTGGCGCACAAGCGTTGGGTGCTGGAACAAGCCCGGCAGCGGCATTCCCTCGATTCCGATCCCTTGAACGTCCTGGCCACGTTTGGCGGCTTCGAGATTGCCATGCTGGTTGGCGCCATACTACAAGCAGCGCAAGAGAAAATGGTGCTACTCATCGATGGCTTTATCGTCAGTACGGCATTACTGGTGGCCGCAAAAATATATCCCACGGTGGTGGAGTACTGCGTGTTTTCTCACCGTTCCAATGAAGCCGGCCATCAACGCTTACTCGAACATTTTCAGGCGCAGCCCCTGCTGGATCTGGGCCTGCGCTTAGGTGAAGGCACCGGCGCAGCGGTGGCCTTTCCGCTGCTGGTATCGGCTGTCGGTTTTTTGAACGAGATGGCTTCCTTCGAATCGGCCGGGGTCAGCGATCGGTCCTGAGACCGAATAGCTGCGTGTATCCATCCCCTCTATCAGTAAAATCTTATGCCGGTTGCCAAAACCTGCACCACAAGGTCGCGCAAAGCGCCGTCTTGAATGTCACAAATCACCCGGCAGTCGCCCACCCCCAATGTCAGGAAACAGGTCGTGTAATTTGATGTTTTATCATTTAGAGGCAGGGGGCGGAAATTCGAGTCGCACCCATTATGATGCCCGTTCACACCCATTCTGGTGCGGTTTTAAGAATAGCGCCGCCATTTCAACCCATTGCATCAGCTTCTGGCTGTACACCAGTTTCGACTATAGCTCCCATCAACAGACTTGTAGCTTAGGCACAAACGTTGTCTTCACGTTTCGGTAAAACCAGAAGTTGCACACTCAAAACGGGCACAGAACGCAGTCATCAATCAACAACACTTTTGATAGGGCGTTACAAACTGCGGGCACATTTTGGGCACAGACAGGCACAAAGCCACAATGTAAAATATCCTTTGAATCATGGAAAAGATGCTGAAAAGAAAATACACTCATTAATCAGAATGTGATGTTTTTGTCTGGTGGTCGGGGTGAGAGGATTCGAACCTCCGACTCCCGTCCCTAACGCAGTACCCTACCAGGCTGAGCCACACCCCGCGACCAGCGCATCGTTTTAAATCATAACTGCCCTGCGCAAGTAAGTTTTCCACCTCCAGGTTCAAAAGGAGTACCCGGCGGACAGCACCAATGCCGACGGATGAAAATCGATTGTCGTGGTACGCAATGCCCCAGCCGTATTGGCATTCATGGTGCTCTTGATTTGCGTTAGGGAGTAAGAGGCAAAAACGCTCCAATGATCCTGAATCCGGTACTGCAGCCCTACAGTACCGGCCAATCCCCAGGAGTCCGAGAGGGTCGCCGAGGTTGGTCCACCAAAGGCCGCCTGTCCGGCCGGAAGAGCCGTGTTTTCATTAAACCGGGTATAGTTGATTCCTGCTCCGATGTAGGGTCGCAACCGGTCGGTTTCTTCCAGAAATTTGTAGTTGAGTAGCAAGGTGGGCGAGGCCCAACGCGAAGTGGCCACTTGCTGGCCGGCATAGCTCACCGAACCCAGCTTGGTAGGGCCCTTGCCCACCATCGTGGTAGTGGGAGGAACACCGAAAGCCAATTCCAGGTCCCACTTGGGGGATAGTCGCCGCACATAAGCCAGGTATAGGGTATTGACGGGGTTGACATTGACGTTGACGCCCGGGGGGACTGCCCCCACACCAGTACCCGCAACATCCGATGCATGGGCATCAAAGTGAACGAAATACTCACCCAAGCGAATGGTATTGTTTTCTTCAGCCTGTACGCAGCAAACCACAAAAAACAAGGCGACAAGGACCAGGCGTTTGTCCAGAGAGTGCACAGTATTCATCATGGTCAGTGCCTCCATCAAAACTGATTAAAAAACTGACGCGCAGCCACTGTGCAGAAGGGTGGCACCAACGTGCCGTGATAAGCCTGCAACAAAGCCTCCTGTCCGGCCAGCCCTCCCCCAGCGGCGCTGCTGATTGCGGCTTCGGCCTGGGAAAAACCCTGCTGCAAGGCTGTGGCAGGTGCTGTCCCGCCATCCACATCGATCACCTGCAGGGGAATTGGCAACTTCCACTGCGGGGTCCACAGTGTTTGCATGAGCTGGGTGTTGAAATAAAACACTGTGGGATCGGCATGTCCGCCACACAGTAAAACCGGGGCCTGTGGCAGCCAATTACGCAAATCATTGGCCACGAAAGCCTGGCGCAAGGTATTGGCAGGTGCAACAGGCGGTAAACCAGTGGTAGCGGTGGGAACGGCGCCGTCCGGATGCGTGAGTGCATCCGCCACATAGGCCGCACGGTACGTGTTATTGATCAGGAAATTGGTTGGGGCAAATCCCAGTGCAAACAAGGGCGCTTGGGCTGCAGGGGTTGTGGGTGGAGTAATTCCTGGAAATAAGGCGTCGAGGGTTGCATTGCCAGTCTGTGCGGGAGGTACACTATTGAACAACGCCGTCGTGGGCAGTTTGTTTTGCTGGAAAAGCTGGCTCAGGGGCGTCGTACTGGGAAGCAGCGTGTCGATCCCTGTGGCGTAGGTAGGGCTGTAAATATCTGTGGTGGCAGTATAGATGTTGCCATAGGCATGCTGAAAACTGGTCGTCAGCAGGGGGGCGAACACCGTGGACCCCAGATCCACATTCCCCAGAAAGATAGCGTCTCCCATGGCTGCCAGCGCATAGGGCCCGGACATGGGGGCAGCAGCCGTCACGTGTTGCCCCGCACTTTGCAACGCTCGATGCGTGGCCATGGCCACATGTCCTCCCTGGGAATATCCGGTTACAAAGAGTTTACCGTTATCGGCAATGGTCGACGCAAAGATATGACCCAGTGCTGAGCGCGCTGCGCTGAGCGCATCGATCATGTCCTTGGATTGTTGGTCGGCGTTCAGGTAAGGATGGTAAGACAGCGTGGAGACATCATAACCCGCATAGTTGGGAGCCACGACAATGTAGCCCTGTGCGGCGAACATGGCCGCCATCAGGGCACTTTCCCCACTGGCGGGATTGGTTGCATCATTCACGGCAGCCAGATTGTAATCCTTGCGGGTGGTCGTGCCATGGGCATACAGCACAATGGGCCGGCTACCAGTACAGAGAGTGGCCGCCGTGGTATTGGTCGCAGTCGCTGAAGTGGCCGTGGTAGATGTCCCTGCCGTGGTAGTGGGTACCATGAGTACACCAGTGGCCGTGGTCGCTTCTCCTTGCGCGCCTACGGTCCAATACTGAATGTAATGAAAATCTACCCCGCAGGTGGGGGCGCCGGACAACTGCAAGAGTTGCTGTCCAGAAGCCGTAGCATTCAATTGCGCGGTGAGGTCGGAGGCATTGAGCGAGGCCACCCGTAACGGAGGGGATTCAATCAAGGTACCGCGTGCGGTGGCTGAGCTGACTGAGGCACCAGAGCTGCCGCCCCCACAAGCCGATAGCAACAGGCTTGAAACCATAACCAACAACAGGACAGTGATCTGTTTCATGGCTCTCCCCTTATGGTTTATTTTTTGAGCAAAATGGCGTTGCCAAGTCATGTTACTCCTTGTTTGGGAGAATTTCATAACCACTCATTACGATTGACTTCCAGGATAAAATAGCCAACGTTAGAGGTAGCAGGAAGCTCTCTAAAAATTTTCTCGTGGTGCTCGAAATGGGTGGCCCAAAATGGGCACAGGATGCAGTCATCAAATCAACAGCACTTTTGATTGGGTTTTACAAACCGCGGGCACAAATTGGGCACAGACAGGCACAAAGCCACGATGATAGTGTCTTTTGGACCAAAAAAAGACACCACAAAGAAACAAGTTGTTATTAATCAGATTGTTGGATTTTATTTCATTGGTCGGGGTGAGAGGATTCGAACCTCCGACTCCCGCGTCCCGAACGCGGTACTCTACCAGGCTGAGCTACACCCCGACACCTAGCGCATCATTTTAAATCATAACTGCCCTGCGCAAGTAAATTTATGACTGATCTGAACACCAGCATGCTCGCTTTATAGCGAAGAGGCCATAACCAAGAAGCGGCCATTGACCAGAAGCAAAATTTTTTTGTGGATTTGACTTCACCGAGCCAATCATTCTATCTTGGAATCATGCGTACTCATTTGACCATCCCATTGGACGAAATCGAGATCACGGCCATTCGCGCCCAAGGGGCCGGCGGTCAAAATGTCAACAAGGTATCCACGGCTGCGCACCTTCGGTTTGATCTGATGGGGTCTTCCCTTTCTCCCGTAATCAAGGAGCGCCTCATGAAACGGGGAGATCAGCGTATTACCAAGGATGGTATCGTTATCATCAAGGCCCAACAGCATCGCAGCCTCGAGAAAAACCGCAGAGATTCCATCGCCAGACTGCTCATGCTGATTAACAGCGTGGCGGTGTTGCCCAAAAAGCGACGGCCCACCAGACCCACTCGAAGTTCAGTAGAAAAGCGCCTGGAGGGGAAGGCGCGACGTGCCCTGCTAAAATCTGCCCGAGGCCGGATGACGGATTAAAGAAATGTTGGGCAAACACTTGCGTTGAGGGTGTGATGATTTATTTTTTTGGGGATGTTCACGGCAGTTTCAGCCATGTCATTCAGATAGTACTCGATCAGCGCCCCGAGGCGATCGTTTTGCTGGGGGATATCGAAGCCCAGCAACCGCTGGAGCAAGAACTGGCCCCCATTCTGGAGAAAACCGATATCTGGTGGATTCCAGGCAATCACGATACCGACAACCAGAAAAGCCATGACCATCTATTCGGCTCGGCTCTGGCTCAGCGCAACCTGCATGGGCGTGTGGTGGAGATCGCTGGCTTGCGGATCGCGGGACTGGGTGGAGTTTTTCGGGGAGAGATCTGGTATCCAGATGCTCCGGAGGCTCCGGTACATTTTGCTCGCTATGCAGATTACCAAAAGCACATGAATCCTGGTCAGATTCAAGCCGCAACTGGGAAACGCGCCTTGCCTCGGGGAAAAATGTCCGAAGTGAAGGCCCACGGCAAGCTCCTGACCCACCGCTCGACCATATTTTACGAGCAATGGCTGGAGTTGCAGGCGCAGCGGGCGGATATTCTCGTAACTCACGAGGCTCCATCCTGCCATCCCAAAGGATTCAAGGTTCTGGATGATCTGGCGCGCGCACTTCAAGTGAAGGTGGCATTTCATGGTCACCAGCATGATCGGCGCAATTACCAACCCTATTGGGAATCCCTGGGGTTTCAGGCCCATGGCGTGGGGCTTCGGGGGGTTACGGACCAGGCCGGCTGCGTGGTTCGCGTGGGAGATCAGGACGCGGTGCGTTCGAGGAAATGGGAGCGTATGGATCGCGAGTCGTAGCAATTTTTCCAGGTTTCAAGTCTTGATGGGCAATGATCAATGATCCCGGATTCAGGGGCCCACCGGAGGAATTGTCAGCACGGCACTACAACGTGTACCTTTCATGCGGCATATCAAGGCCGGTCCAATAAACCTCATCCCAAAAGCCATCATTGCAGGCGCTTCTCCAACCAGGTGTCGATCGACCACCTGCCCCGGCCTAGTATCAACAGTACGGCCAGCATGGTTCCCCAGGCAAAATGCTGGAACAAACCAGCTTCACTCAACCCCGAATAATACGAATAAGCAGCGACCGCATTGAGGATGAACAATCCTGCCGTGGCAAAGCGTCCGAACAAGCCCAGCACCAGCAACACCGACAAACCCAGTTCGCCGGCCGTCGCCATGTACGCAGCCAAATCAGATGGAATGAGCGGCACCTGATAGACGTCGCTGAACAGGTACAGCGTGCTATCCCAGCTCTTGATCTTGGTCAGGCCGGACTTGAAAAACACATCCGCCACATACAGCCGCAGCGCGATGTCCAGCAGCGGCGCCAGCCATTCGGGCCAGTGCGAGGCCCTATAATAAAACTTTGCGATCCGTGTCAGTGCATTCATGCGGTTGCTCCCAGAGTGAAACCTGCAAAGACGTTTTGCGCAACCAGCATTTGCAGTGCTCGCAGCAGATCGAAATCGGGATGGCGGTCCAAGGTTTCGGCGGTGGCTTCTCCCAGCGTTGTTCCGGCTTGTATCTTCAACAGCCATGCGGCATCGGCTGGCGTCAGTTCGGTCACCGCCACGACATCGTTGTTGCGGCTGACCAGCGCATCGACGGGACCGCTGTCCAGATCTATGCGGAAGTCTTCGGGCGCTCCTGGCTGGTGCGCCTCCCAGATGGCAGTAATCGGATAGTTCGAATGCAGCACATGGCAGCACGGGTGCATATGCAAGACCAGATCGCCATAGGCTGCGGGCGCCACTTTTTCCAGTTCGTTCAGGTTCAGAACAACCCCGTCATCCGCAAAATATGCGCAGTGGCATGCCCACTCCAGTCGCGCCACATCTGGCAGATAGACCAGTTGCTTTGCCGGCTCGAAGGCCGCTACAAATTCCGCCAGCTCCGCTCCGTAGCGATGCAGGTTCGCGTTACGCGAGGGATATTGCGTGATGAATTTTCTGGCCATGAAGCGGAAGAAGTCGTCTCCGACCAGCCGCTTCACCACCGGATAGGCACCCGCTAGCGCGTCGTGCAAATTACCGCGGTAATTGTTACGGTAAACCTCCAGGGCCACCTGTGCAGAATACTTTGCGTAGCCCTCGTCCACGCGAACTGCTGGGGACTCGCCATGCACGATGGCGCGAGCAAATCCTGCAAGATCGTCACTCAGCATGGCATGCCTCCAGTGCATCCAGGCGCTGTTGCGCCTTGATCGCCTCGCCCATCAACACGGACAATGCCGGAATGTCGCTATCCCACTCGATCAGCGTCGGGCGCGGCCCGATTTGGCGCAATACCGATTCATACAACTGCCATACCTCGGGATAGACGGGATGATCATGCGTATCAACCAGGCAACCGTCGCAACTGCTGTATCCGGCCAGGTGATATTCCTTTACGGCATCCGCAGGAATGGCGCTGATGAAGGCCTCGGCATCGACGCCGAGATTACGCACGTTCACATACAGGTTTTCCACATCGAACAGGATGCCGCAGCCGGTGCGCTTGGTCAGTTCGGCGAGGAATTCGCCCTCGCTCATCTCGCTGTGGGGAAAGGAAAGGTAGCTGGACAGATTCTCCACCAGCAGGGGTCTGCCCAGACGCTCCTGCACCCGATCCACGCGGTTTGCCACATGCATCAGCGCCTCGCGCGTGTAGGGAAATGGCAGCAGGTCGTTGATCACCATATCTACAGCGGCATTCCAGCACAGGTGCTCGGATACGGCAGCGGGTTGCACGTCGGCGCACAGACGTACCAGCGCGGACAGATGCTCCTCATGGAGTAGTGTGCTCGAGGCCAGGCCCATGCCAACGCCATGCAGACTGACGGGATAATGCTCGCGCACCTTGAGCAAGGTATGCAACGGTGCCCCACCGCCAAAGAAATTTTCACTGTGCACTTCTACCCAGTTCAGTCTGGGCAGTGTACCCAGCACCTCGCGATAATGGGGCGCCCGCAGACCGATACCGGCTGCATATGGCAAAGGAAGGGTCGCGGGCGGTTTCATCACATCGACTTCAGCATGCCACCGGCGATCTTGTCGCAGGTGCCTTTGGGAACGGCCACGAAATCCATCGGGTCGTTGTTCTTGGTTGCCTGACCTGCACAGGAGTGGGCTGACTTGTTGCTGGAGCAGTCATTCATGCCCGCTTTGGCGATCCCAAAACATTTTTCCATTTCCACCTTCGGTTTGTCGGTGGCACTGGCAGTACCCGCCAAACTCAATGCCAATAAACCACCCATTGCGAGCGACAACATTTTTTGCATTTCCATTACGATACTCCCTGTGTACGTGGATTGGTCGGAGAATACGTCTCCACTGCCTTAGTCGATGCCAACTGGATATTCTTACAATAGAGCAAATCATCCGGCTTATCCCACTGGATTTGGCTCTTTGCAATATTGGGTTACACCTGTGGGTGGAGCGAATTCGATGCAGAATAACTGGTCGATTGAGCACGCAAATAGAATCGCCAGCGAAAGCATCATCAAGCGAATGGAATCTGGAATCGGTCCTTCTCCGCGCTTTGATGGTCTATCGCAGCACGGAGAGGTAAAAAGCGGTCATTTAACCTGTGCCAGCGCTTTCTCGAAGCGGTCTTTGCCGACCATCATCCTGGCTGATTCTTCTGCTGCCTTTTGTTTGGCAGCTGCCAGATTTACCGGCTTTCCGGCCTGAATGACCGCAACCATTCCCAGCGTTTTATGCACAAAACATTCCACCAGA
>DAIDKJ010000003.1 GCA_027450105.1 Ferrovum sp. | reverse complement strand
GGCTTCACCATTTCCAGGGAGAGTTTCTTGAGATCCCAGAGTTGGTACATGAAATTATTGTAGTCGTGCACACCCTCGCCAAAGCGCACCCGGTAGTACCAGGTGTAACTGGCGCTCACCACGGCTCCCTTGGTTGGGGGAACTGCAAATAGCAGGGTGTTGGGGGTCACCAGCGTCCAGGTGGCCGGTGAAAATACCTGCACCCCATCGAGCATGACCTGCAGGGTGGTGATGTCCACATACCCCACCGGCTCGATGAATCCGGCGTAGGATTTGGTGATCGGATATTCGGTGGTGAATCCATCTCCGATCCCCAGCGTGTAGCCGGATACGGTATTGCTTTCTGCTGGGTCAGCGAACAGGAAGGTGTCGAAACTGCCTGAGCGCGCCAGGAAGAACCCGCACAGGGCCTGCAATTCTGCATATCCTTGGGTTTCGCGCAGCAATTCGTAGGACATTTCCCATTTCCACAGGGGATAAGCGTAATTGGATACCCTGGTTTCCCGCCCCGAGGTGTGTTTGACGATGGTGGTATGAAACTGTGGAGACTTTTTGACATTCCACTGCAGGCCGGGGAGTGTGGGGAAGATCAGATTGCTCATGGTGAATTCCGGGAAGGGGGGACTTGGGTACTGATAGAGCACCTCGGCGACCAGTTGGGAGACATGGGGGGTGGGATCATCGTCCACCAGGATTTCAACACCAAACTGGGAGACCCTGGCCATTGCGAATTCATAGAGGATTTCGGCACAGAGTTGGGAGGTGCGAACCTTGGGGTCATCGTCTGCCAGAACTTCCGCCAACAACTGGCTCAGGGTGGCGGATGGGTCGTCGTCCACGACGATTTCTGCGGCGAATTGACTGATGCGGGCCCAGGGTACCCCGGTTTCCAGGATTTCTGTGGTCAGTTGGGTGATGCGATTGGCCATGGTTCAACTGATGACTTGGTAACCGATTTCGAGGGCATTGACATCCGTCGTGAGCCAACTGGCTCCCGTGGCCGGGTTGACGGCAAAGACATCACTGAGATACTGGTAACTGGTGCCGACATTTTGAGTGGCGCCGGCGGACTGAACGGTTCCAGTTTCACCAGGTTGGCGATCTGGCGTGTGCCGGCATCATCCTTGCGGTAGGCGCCACTGAGTCGCACGGCGTATACCGTGGCTCCCGCCGGCAATCCGGCGTTGGTGGCAAACAGGTCCATAGCGCCGACGGTGGCGCTGCTGTTGAAACTGGTATCTCCGTCCAGGCCATCTTCGGAAACGGCGGCGTAGTTGGTCAGCGTATAGGTATAGCCGATATTGAGTTTGTCATTGGTGATGGCAGGACCGGTGGGCAGTGGGCCGGGGATGGTGGGGGGAGAGACATAGGCGAGCGGGTAGACGGCGGCCAAGGGATTGGCGTAGGCATAGACGCTGAAGGTGTTGAATGCAAAACTGGTATCGGTGATGAATCCCAGCGCGTAGGTCACATCTTTGGTGACGGATGCCGTCACGGATGAGAAGGTCAGGGTGTTTTGTCCGGTAGTGAGCCCGATTTTTTCATCACCGGTGTAGAGAATGGCCAAGGGCATTCCGTTGATCGGATTGATCGAGGCGATCACCGGGCGAATCTTGAGCGCCGGGTAATTGGTCTGAGCGTACAGACTCAAACTCGTGAGGGTGCAGTCATGCGCCATGCGCGGGGCCACCCCGGTAAGGGGATCGTCCATGTTTCCGTTGCCGACACCGGGTAAATTGGTCAGGGGATTGTCCGGGAGTGTCAGGATCAGGCTGTTGGCCGAGAGGGTCTGCCAGTTACTGCCGTTGCCTTGGGCCAGTTGTCCTGCCGATACGGGGCTCAACGGCGTAAATGCCGTGCTCACATTGGCGCTGGGATAGACCGTGCGGACCCGCTTGTCGCCCAGGAAGGTGTTGCAGGGATGAGCGCCGGGTCCGATGGTGTGGTCGCAAAAGTACAGGTCATCGATCAGCATCCCTCCATCAAATCGCACATTGTTGATGCTGGCATTGGTGCTGGTCTGAATGTTGATCCCGGACACATTGAGCACGGTATTGCCATTGATGTTCACGGTGATGCTGCCAGCAGCCCCAACCGTCGCGCCGATTTCCAGGAAGTACCAGCCGCTGCTGGGCACGGCGCCCGAGAGCGATTGGGTGAGCAGGTTGTTGGGGGAATTGCCCCGTCCCACCTGAACCACCGAATTGACGGCATACACCCAGAACTGGTTGTTGTTGACATCGTTGAAAGTGATCTGGAAACCGCCATTGACGGCGACGCCCATATAAAAGGTGGAGAAATTCCCTGGCAGATTCCGGGTCAATGGAGAACCATACTGACCCAGAAAGTAGGCCTTGCCGGGTAGCCCGAAGCGACCTGGCACCAGCGCCGTGTAGTTTCCGCTGCCCGCTCCTGCCCAACCATCAAAGTTGGCGTCGGAGGCCTGACCATATTTGTCGAAGCCGTCACAAAGGATGAGTGCCATGGGGATGATTCGTCATGAAGGGTGAAAGAAGATGCAGGGGATTTCTCCCCTGCAAGGCGTGCACTGCCTGAGATGTCAGGCGGTTTTGATGGCGTTCACGCCATTGACCACGGTGGTGGCCAAGGTGGTGATGGTTTTTTCCGTGATGGCGCGGCCCAAGGTGGTAAAGGCTGCCCGCGCGGCATCGATGCCGACGGTGATGGCCGCCCCTGCGCCGCTACCCGTCGCGGTGCTCTTCAACACCGCGATGCCGATCTGCTTGACGGCATTTTCCAGATCGGTCACCGCCACGGTGTTGAGTTCCGCAGCAGCCGCCTTGAAATCAGCGACGATCTGGGCTCCGATGGGATTCTGCGACAACCAGCTCTCGAATACTGCAAAATCGGTCTTCAAAGCATCCAGAGCAGATTTGGCATCAGTTTCCAGGGTATCGATCAGACTCATGAGTTTCTCCTAAAATTTACACTTCGCGCTGATCAGAAAGGGCAGCGCGTTCCCTTTTTGTGACTTACTGGACCCCCATGTCCTTATTGGCCACCAGGTGCACCACGATATTGGTGGCCGCCACGATGCCGCCGGCCAGCATCCCGGCCTGCTGGTCTGAAATTGAAATAGTCCACCCCAAGGCATGGAACAGATCTCCCAATTTCAGGATCAGAGGCGAGAGCAGGGTCACCGTGATGGCGCCGGTTTTCCAGAGGGTGGGATTGGCGACGGATTCCCCGACCTTGAATACGCTCCACATCGCGAGCAGTTTTTGCATGACATTCTCCTGAGGTGATTGAGGAATAATTGCGGGTTCGGATGCCACGACATCGAGGCTCTCCAGCCCATGGGTGTGGATCACCCGGGCAATCTTGGTGCCGTAGTTGGGATCGGTGGCATAGCCCGCGCTCGCGATGGCGTAACCAAAAGTGACGCCACTGCCCGTCTTGAAGGCGGTCGCATAGCGCGCACCCTTCAAGAACTTCGCGTGATCGAGGATCGAGGCTTGCCAGTTGGGGTACTTGCGAAACCAGGCATCCACCGTCCTGGCTACCCCCGCGACATACTCGGTGGTGGCAATGCGGGTGCGCTCGCCTGTCCAGCCGGGATCGGCCTTGATGCCGAAGAGGTTGTTGGACTCACGCGTCAAACGCGATTCCCCCCAGCCGGATTCCAGCGCGGCTTGAGCGATGGTGAAACTGGCGGGAATCCCGTCTTCCTTCTGACAGGTCAGGGCGGATTCCTTGATAGCGTTGATAAAATCTTCCGGACTCATTTCCAGTGCTCCTTGAGGGTGGTAAAGAGTTGATAGGCAGCCGTGCCGATGCCCCCCAGTACCGTGATCACGAGCCAACCCAGCACGCTGGTCTGGATGCGCTCACGACGCCGCTGGCGCAGGACCGTGTTTTCCAATTCCTTCTTGATAAATTCGTGATGGTCACGGTGTACTTCCAGCGGTACCCCGAAACTCTCCAGTTCGGCACGCACCGCCTCGGTAATGCTGGCCACCAATAGCTCACGCATTTCCTCGGTCAGAGGAACTTGTCGACGTTCGATCATTTGGGGACCTACCCGAAGTTTCTGAGGTGATTCTTGAGCGCCGCGGCCAGCGCCGCGCCATTGTTTCTGAACAGGCGCTCCACGCTCTGGGAGTCGGTGGCGTGAATGTGCACATGGGTGGTGGAAGAAGATCCTCCTCCTTCCACCAGGGAACGCAGACCCCCGGCAATCCCGGCGGGCAGGATGGTTTCGTTCCGGTGCACGAACTGCAGGCGGTCTACGGGAATGTTCCACTCACCCCCGGCGCTGGAGGCTACCGACCCTGCCACTGCCGCCACGGCTCCCATTCCCACGGCGGCAGGCGCGGCGGCATAGGGGCCCATGGTGGGGGCGAGAAACCCGAAGATCCCGGCAAAGGTCTCGGAGGCACTGTTCATGATGGATTTGACGATGGTGAGGGCGCTGGTGGCCAGGCTCGAAGTGCTGGCCATCTGGTTGGAGGCCATTCGCACATCGTTTTGCGCCGTGGTGGCCAGCGTCATGGCCAACTGCTGCGAAGCCCAGGTGCTCACCATCTTGATGCCGGTATCGATGAAGGAGGACAGGATGGAAACGAGACTGCGCTGCCATGCCTGCTGCCAGGTCTGCGTCCCCATGATGATGCCCTTGATGGAGGTATCGAAGGCGGATGTGATGGGGGAGAACATCTGCTGGTAGGACTTCTGGTTATCCAGCACCGCCGTCTGTGTTGCCTGGGTGATCTGGGCTTCCCGATCGGCGTTGAGTTTGACGATCTCGTCATCGATCTTGGCGCGTGCCTTGGCATCGGCCTGGTAGAGTTCCAGTTTCTTGGCCAGCAAATCCAGGGAAATCGCGTATTCCTGATTGGCGACATCCTGATCACGAGCCAGTTTCTGATCGCTCGTGATCTTGCCGGACTGGAGCAGAAACTGGTTATTCCGGGTGACCTCTTTGAGGTGGTTGCGTTCGAGATTGGCCTCGCTGTTGAGTTGCTGCAACTTGAGCGACAGTTTCTCTGCACTCGCGGTGCGCGCTTCCGAGACCTGGGTTTTGTAAATCTGGCGTTGTAGCGTGACCACCTCGTGCAGAACGGCGTTGTAGTCTGCCGTGCCTTTCTTGGCCAGCAGGAGCTTGGCCTGCCAGAAGGCGAGTTCGTCCTGCTTGGAGAGTTCGTGATAGGCCCCTTCCAGATCCTGCTTTTGAGTCAATTGGGCGCGCCACGCCCCCATCTGGCTTTTGGAGCCGTGCGAACTTCCAGTTACCACCGGCATCGACAACTGACCCAAGGGCGCTGATTTCTTCCCACCCCCTTCACCGACCGAGCCAAGTTCTCCCTTGAAAGCCAGTACGGTGTGCATCATGGAGCCCACCTGTTGGTCCACCGCGAGTCGGGTCTCGGTGAGCCCTCGATTCCAGGCCGCTTTGATGCCGTTCCAGTCGAGGTGCAAGGCGGAGTTGATGACGCCCGCCACCGTCACGATGGCCCCGGCCATGGCGGCCGTGACCACTTCGAGCGATTGCCAGGCGAGATTCAATCCCACCACCAGATATTTGAGCGCCTCGGCCAAAGCCTTCAGGGTATCGGCCAGCAATCCCCCAGGCTTCAGACTCTGCGCCAGAGCATCGGTCATGGTTTTGATCGCCGGGGTGAGTTGGGAGCCGAATCCCACGGCGGCCATCTTGAGTTGTGCGCCGAGAGATTTGAGGCTCTCGTTGAACTCGGCATCTTTTGCGATGGCCTGGTCATTCAATACCAGCCCCAATTGCTGAGCCTTCTTTGTCAGTGCATCGATGTTCTGCGAGCCCTGATCCAGAAAGGGAATCAGATCTGCCCCGGCACGCCCGAAGAGTTGCATGGCGAGGGCGGTCTTGGCGGCACCATCCCGGCTCTTGGCGAAGGCGTCACTCACCTGGATGAGCACATCCTGCAACTGCATGTTTTTGAGCGCCGAGGCACTCAAGCCCACCGATTGAAAGGCTCCGGCCACCTGTTTGTTGCCTTGACCCACCGAGGCCATGGCACGGGAGAGCCGAAACAACCCCTGTTGCAGTTGGGTGAACGACACATCGCTTTGCGCGGCAGCGTATTTGAGTCCCTGCAGCGTGTCGGTTGAAATCCCGGTCTTGCGGGATGCGTGCTCGATTTCATCGCCATATTCCGCCGCTGCCTTGCCCAGTTCCAGCAGTTTGGCACCCACCTCGGTCAATCCACCCAATTCGCCCAGGACTTTGAACACCTCGAGGGATTTCTTGACCCCGTCCATGTGCTCCTGGAGGTTCTTTTGCATTTCGGCCACATGAGCCTGAATGCCCCGGGTGGACTTTTGGACTTCATTCTTGGCTGCCTGCATGTCCTGAGACAGTCGCGCGATGTTGGCCTTGATGTCGATCTCGAGAGATCCGATTTTGGATGCCATGGTTATCCTCGTCGTCCCCCTGCCGCCTGAAACATCTGGATGAAGGCATCGAGATCCGCTGGGGTATTATGGGTAGATGAATTCGGTGTTCTGGTTGTGGGGTTCGATGTAACGGCTGGGGTGTTGGTCTTGATGCCCAGATAGGCCTGGACCATGTCACGCAGGGGTGGGTGCCGGGCCCAATACTGCTTCAGCGCATAAAACCGGGGTATATCCATCCGGGTGTCGATGTACTCCCAGCTCCAACCGGTGCGGTCGATGATCTGGCAGTAAATCTCATCCCAATCTATGAATTCCCCGGATGGGGCTCCCCCGGCTCGATTCCTGGCGGTTGATTGACCGAGAGACAGATCTGAAACGCCGAGCGGAAATTGGCGATGTCCAGGTTATGGAATTCGAATTGCTCCTGCTCGAGTTCCGGGTAATTGCGCTTGAGACTGGCGAAGAGGATGTCGGCCATCTGGTTCAGGGTGGCATCCGACTTGCCGTTGAAGATGTCCTCGTACTTGCGCACGCAGGCAAAGGGGGCAGGAGGGCAGACGAAGGTGGTCTCGCCCAGTTTGATTTCTTGACCAATGATCATGATTCACCTCAATCTGCAATGGAGAGTACACCCAGGGTGTTGCTGGAATCCACCATGATGCTGAAGTCCATTTCCGGGATGGCATAGTCCTCGAGTTTGGTGGCAAAGGCGAGTTTGGTGGAGGTGCACTGGTTGAGTTTCAGGGTGGCTACCCTGGGACCCACATGGGCGGTGAAGATGGCCATGAAGGTGGGGGTCGTGCCCATGATCTGGTTGGTGAGTGCAATCCGGGTTCCACCGGTAGCCGTGGTGTAGAGGTAATCGATCAGCACCGGTAGGCCGGCATCCCCTGCAGAAAATGAATACACTCCGCTGGCCTCGGCATACTGGCCCGTGGCAGGGCTGGAGGCCACCTTGGTGAAGGGGATTCCATTGGTGGCATAGACCACGCCCAGATCGGTGTCGAAGGTGGCGGCGTTGACCACCGTCACCGTATAAGGGGTTGCCGCCGGAATGCTGCCGGGTTCTCCGATGGCGGAGAGAATCAACCCGGGAGTGGCACTCTGACCAAAGAAGATGTCGTTGACCAGGCCGCCGCTGATGTTGGCGAATTTGGACTTGCCGGTGAACTTGCCTTCCCCGCGCCGCACGTCCACCGCAAAGCTCTGCTGGCCGTAGAGTTCTTTGGTGGTGAAGGTGAAATCGAAGGTGACATCCTGCAGGGTGCCGAATTTGCGTGGGGTGGAATTTGTGTTGCTGCTGATTCCGTAGAGGTATCCGGAGCCAAAGGTAATCATGGGCGCTTCTCCAAAAAAGTTACTTGCGTGGCCAACAGGTGGGGGTTATGTGGGATTATTGGTGGTATGTCTTGAAATGCGGTGCCAATATTGATACCATTTGCTCATGGCGGCTTCCCGAAAAATCCTCGAGCAAATGCGGCGTGAACCCGCCAATGTCCGCTTTGGCGATCTCAAAAAAGTTTGTGAGGAGTATTTTGGCCAGCCTCGTCAATCGGGCACCAGTCATGCGATCTTCAAAACGCCCTGGGTAGGAGATCCACGATCAACATCCAGGATGACAAAGGCAAGGCCAAGGTCTACCAGGTGCGCCAGGTACTGCTTGCCATCGAGAAACTGGAGGATATACGTCATGAGCGCTGATCATTACACTTACCGTGTCACTTGGTCTCCTGAAGATCAGGAGTCGGTGGGGCTGTGCACTGAATTTCCATCCTTGTCCTGGCTTGCCCGGACTCCTGAAACGGCTCTGAAGGGTATCCGGCAACTGGTGGCGGATACCGTTGTGGACATGCAAGCCAATGGCGAAGAGGTGCCGAAGCCCCTTGCCGAAAAGCACTACAGCGGTGAATTTCGGGTGCGCATTCCCCCTGAAGTGCATCGCTCCCTGGCACTGCAAGCCGCCGAGCAAGGGGTTAGCCTGAACCGTCTGGCAAGCGCCAAACTGGCGGGTTGATTCCTGTTCAGCGCAGGTAGTGCACCGTAAAATCCATGGGTTTCATGTAGATGTTCACCAGTTCGTCGTAGGAGTCGGCACCGGCGCCCGCCTGAATGCAGGCCAGTACCGTGACCCCACCCAAGACACCGGCTTGGTTGTGACAGGCCAGTCGCACGGCTCTGCGCACATTGGCGGCATCTTCGGCCATCTGTCCCAGACAGTTGACCTGAATCCGTGCCACGGCGGTCTCCGGTTCACCCACCCGGGTGTTGTTCTGGCGATCCGAGATGAGTTCATAGACCACGGCAGGCAGCGGATCGGCTTCGGGTCGGGTGTCGAGATAAATCCGATTTCCCACCAGGGTTGCCAGAGCAGGTGAGGCATCGAGCAGGGCATAGATTGCCTGTTCGGCTTTCATTTCTTGACCTCCGTCTCCAGACGATTCTTTATATATTCGGCAAAGGTGGTGATGGCCTCATCCACCTTGTCGTCGAGCGCCGGGCGCATGAAGGGCTCTTTGCCGGCGCCTGGATGATCGATGACCTCTTTGAACAGTCCGGCGATGAACAGGCTCTTGCGGCGCTTGGGCTTGATCAGATGGCGCGCCGTGCCAAACTCCACCATGTGGGCATAGTAGACATGGTTCTTGCCGCCGGCCTTGACGCTGGCTGTTACGATGCCGTGGCGGGATGACACCGACACCCGAATGGAATCGCGCAGCGCACCCGGTTTATGTCCCTTGGGCAGGTTGCTCGCATCGCCCACCGGGCATAAGCGACGGGCCTCATCGCGGATCACCTTGGCGGCAGCGCGCAGTCCCCCGCGTACTACATTAGCCTCAATACGTGCCGGGAGTTCATCGAGCAGTTTCTGCAATTCGGAGAGTCCTTTGACTTCGATATCAGTCATCGAGTATCAGGCAGTAGAGTTCCAGCCTTTCCTTGCGGGTGACATGGCGAATCCACTCGATCCGGGCCATGGATCCATCGGAGAAGAGGACGCGTTGACTGGCTTTGACATCGGAACGATAGCGAATGGTTACGAGCATCGTCGAACTACTCCCCATGGCCTTGGCCTGAAAGATCTCACGTCCGGTCATGTCGAGTGTCTGAGCCCAGACAGTGGCCAGTGTCGACCAGGTCTCATCATGGCCTCCCAGTGCACCCCGTACCACCGTCAATGCCTGAATCGTGATGCGTTGATCGAGAATGCCGGACGAGACGATACCCATCAGAACACCACCTTATATGGGTCCAGCAGCCGATCCATGAAGGGCAGTGGCTCGATTTTTTCACCGCGGCCTGCCGTGGCCATTTCTTCCCGATGCTGATACAGGGCTCCGACACGTACTTTGATCCAGGCTTTGATGCCTTCCGGTACGGCGCCCACCAGGTTGGTACCTGTGCCGCTGTCGGTGAGGGTGATGGGCGCTCCTCCCGGATTGGCTGTCAGGGTGAACCATCCTGGTACCGGCATCGACTGAATCCAGTAATTGGTGGCAGGTTGCAAAGGGGAGGGCAACGCACCGCCGGAATTGGAGAGCACAAAAGGTTGCGTCGGGAACCACGGTCCCTGTATCGAGATAGTGCTGTTGGCTGTATCTGCAACGAAGGGTCCGGCATATCCTGCCACAAAATCCACCTCGATGGCGCCGATCTGAGGGAGTGGAATGGGCCATATCTGCCCGAATACCGGGGTGATCCGGCACGGTTCCGAGGTGGTGTCCACGGTGTAATTGGCCGGTGGCATGATCTGACTGACGCCATTCATATCCAGATACTGGATGGTGTTGACCACACGGACCTGTGACTTTTCGAGGATGATGGCGTGACCGGGCAGGGTGAAAGGCTTTCCCCTGGGGATGCCGATCAGGGTGGGCCCCGGAAAGGAATCGAGCACCAGTTTCCAGCTTTGTGCGATGAATGCCCGGCGGGTGAGCGTCTCGGCATAATGCCTGGCTGCTGTGATCAGGGCGGAAATCAGTGCGTCATCATCGGGAATGTCTACCCGTAAATGGGCCTTGGCCTCGAGCAGCGAGACGGGCTCCACCACGGGTCCACTGATCAGTTGCAGGGGCATGGATCAGCCGACGATCTGGGTGACGCCAGCCTGATTATAGGCGCTGGCCGGTTCATAGCGGGTGGAGGCACCCAGGAGAAAGGCGGCGGTTTCGCTGGCAGCGACGCCTACCGTGACGGTGAGATCCACATAACCAAACCCATTGGCCACATCCAGTTCATGGGCCTGCAGGTTGATCAGTGCCTGAACACTGCCCGCACCGGTGAGCGTGGTAATGGCTTTGCCAACAATGGGTTTTGCCCCTGTCCCTAGGGCGTCGATTGCCTGGCTGAGACTGGCATCCACGGTGGATAAGGCGCCCAGGGTGCCGGTGCTGATGATCGCCAGCAGGGTGCGCACATTGGACATCGACACCCAGCCGGTGGTGAGCGAGCCCACGGCCTGGGATGAGGGGTTGATACTGGCGAGTAGTGCCAGAAATTCGGATGCTTTGCTATTCATATCCATGATCTTGTCCTTGAACGATTAACGAGCGGCCAGTTGCACGAAGGGCGAGAGGCTGGCACTGCCCTTGGCTGGGATGATGGGGGCGGCAATCTTGGGCTGGCCATCCATGCGGAAGATGGTACGAAAGGCCGTGGCGTCCGCATCGAAGTACAGATGCATGGAGGTGGCGGTTTCCATGCCGCCGACCTTGGTGATGGTCTGGTAGTAGGTCAGGTCCACCAGGAGCACATCCCCTTGGGACGAGAAGGCGGCGGCGTGTTGCGATACAAAGACCGGGCGCCCCAGCAGTGTGCCGTAGGGCGAGCCACGGAAGGCGGCGACTCCACCGCCCAGGGGCAGGTAGATGGGGTAGTTCCCCAAGGTGAGGGTGAAGAGTGCTGGCAACACACTGTTGTTCACGATCCATACCGCTTTCTTGAAACTCCCTGGTGGCAATGCCGCGATCATGTTGGCAAGATTGGTGGGCGTGAGGGTGTTGGTGGCCTGGCCCGAATCTTTGGGGATGGTGACCAGGGCCTTGCCGCTCAAGGCGCCCTGAGGCAACCCGGAGCCACTTCCGAAGAGGATGCTCTCGTTGATCTTCCATTGCATGCGGGAAGCCACCTTCTTGGGGGTATAACTCGTCAGCGCGTCGGTGTCCGACAGAAGTTCGTCGGTGATGGGCACCAGAGCCATGAGTTTCTTGAGGCGTAGCGACGCCGTGCCCAGTTTGGGTTTGCTGGGGATGGCAGCCGTACCTTCTCCCTGCCAGGCCACGGTAATCCCGTCCGTGCCCCAGGGCGTGGTTTCGTCCTTGGGCAGTACCAGGGAGTTGCCGCTGACTTCGATGTTGTCGGTCAGAGGCAAAAACGCCTCGTCATCGAGGGACAGTTGGAAGATATCCTTGGCAAATTGTGGGGGGATGAGAAACCCCCCGTCGGCACCGGCGCTCTCGCTACCATAGAGGCCAGGCGCCGCTGCATTGCGCAGCATGGAAAGACGCACATCCACGGGCAAACCGGGCAATCCTGCCTGATGTACGGCATAGGCATATTCTCCGAAATTCTTGAACCCGCCCTTGGGGTCTGAAGCCACATTTTCTGTGACGGTGATGGAGGGCAGGGCGGATTCGATGCCGAGTTGGGCTTCTTCCGCGATCAGGGTATGCTCACGCTCGATGGCGGCGTTCAGGGATTCGATACGGGTCTTGTACCCCTCAAAGGCCTTGGCCTCTTCATCGGTCAGATCGCGCCCCTCGGCGGTCGCCTGATCCGTCAGGGCACGGGCCTCTTTGACCAGAGCGGTTTTACGAGCCTGTAACTCGCGCAGTTGTTTACTCATGGGATTCTCCAGACATAAAAAAACCCGCCTGAGCGGGTTGGTTGACTTGCAAAATGGACACCTTGTCAGGACAAGATGAAACTCGATGGAGCGTCACCTGGAGTGGGTGTGGCATTCATTGGAAATTCCACAGCAATCAATGGAGGAACTTATGGCGACTTCTTTCCGCCATTCGGCCGGTTTTGGTAAACGCATCGAATACTGGGTGATTGGTCGTATGCTCAAGGATGGCATGGATGTTTATATTCCTCTCGTAGACGACCACGCGGTCGACGCCATCGTCCGACGCAAGGATGGTTCTATTGCTCTTGTTCAGATCAAGGCTCGTTCAAAGACTGTGGTTTCTGGAGATGCAGCACTTTTCGCGGCCATACCGCATGAAAAGCGATCAGATTACTGGTTTGTTTTTTTACTCTGAACGCCTCGATACGACTTTGCTTATGTCGTCAGAAGAATTTATCCGAGAGTCCGTTCAAAACAAGAATGGCAAGAATGCAGGGCTACGCAGTATCTGGTTCAATGGAAAACGCACCGATAGAAAAACCGGTGAGAAATCCGAGTACATCAAGGAACGCTACCAACAATATGTGATTCAAGACTTTTCGAGACTTGCCAGCTCGCAGACCTGAGATCCATCAGTGGACATACGAGGTTAAAGGCTGCGACCATCAAAATGCCCCACCTTCAGGGGTGACAAGTCGACGCCATCCAGGCAACGGGCATTGATGGCAACCCTGTAGCTCCCCGAAGGGGTGGTGCCTTCCCCATACGGCGCACACCCGCAATTGGGGCAGAAGCGATGTTTAATTCGATGCTTGTTGAAGGTGTAGGTGCCAAGGTTGTCTTCGGGCGTGAGTAAACGAAAATTCTCGCGTGCGACAAACCAGTGGAGTGAGCCACGTTTGCTGCAAATGGAGCAATTACACTCCATGACTTTTTCGAGATCCCCCTCGGCTTCAAATGCAATCTGACCGCAGTGGCAACTCCCTTTGTAAATCATTGGCCCACTCCTTTTGGTGAATCGGTTTGGGTTCGGTTGTATGTTTTCAAATTCTATCTTCTGCTTGCGAGCAAGCGTAACATAAACCCAGAATTTCCCCTATATTGAAACCACTTCATCACATCAGCGCCAATGAGTTCCTGGCTTGAGACAAACGAGAGGCCTTCGGTTTTATCCGAGATTGCATCAAACTGACGACCTGATCAAAGGTCAGGATGCCGTCGATCATGTTCAGACTGAGTGCCGCTGAGGCTCCCAGCACTCGTCCCTGGCCCATGCCGTTGATTACCTCGTCCGCATTTACGGCCCGCGCCTGAGCCACGGCGGCCACAAAAGCATTGAAATAATCATCCACCCGCGATTGCAGGAAGGCGGTTGCTTCTGCTGTGAGGGGCTCGTACGGATTGCCCTCCACCTTGAATTTTCCGGCCGAGATCAGCGTCACATCGATGCCCTCGTACTTGAGCGCATCGGAGAGATCCTCATGGGCCTGCCACACCCCGATGGAGCCCACTTCGCCACCGGGCGTGCAATAAAATTCACTGGCGGCAGACCCGATCCAGTAGGCGGCGGAAGCCGCGAGACTGTTGGCCACGGCCACGACGGGTTTCTGTCCCCGTGCAGCCAGGATTTGAGCGGCCAGTTCTTCCACGCCATAGACGCTCCCGCCCGGAGAGTCGATATCGATCAGGATCTGTTCCACCGCAGGGTCATTCAAGGCATCAGTCAAGGAGGCGGCGAACTGCTGGGTGGAGCAACTGCCCGGACCGCTCAAGGCATCCACCATGTTCCCCCGCTGGGTGATGATTCCATAGAGGGGGAGCACGGCAATCTGGCCGCTTCCCGCCTGGGTGTTGGCGGCTTTCCTGGCGGTACGCACGCCCTGATCCGCTTCGATGTGTTGAAGTGTTGCGGCGGGGATCGGATCGCCCACTCGCCAGCGGCGCAGGATACCTGCCATGGCATTCAGGGTTTCCGGCATCAAGGCCCAGGGGGTGCTCATGATCTGAGCAAGCAAAAGGGAGCGTTTCATCGTGGTCGTCCTGTGAGGGCCAGTTTCGAGGGTTGGTCGTCGCCCGATTCCTCGGCCATGTTCAAGGGCCGCAGGGGGTGATCAAGACCGGGGAGCGGGTTCAGATTCTCACTGAGCCGCGCTTCGTTGCGGGTGAGCCAGCCTGCGTTGATACCGGCGTTGTAATACTGGGCCCGGGCTTCCGAATCTCCGCGCAGCAATTGGGAGAACAGGAATTCCGCTTCCAGATCGTCATCATCCAGCAGCAGTTCGGCTTCGATGCTGGCTTCCCAGCGCTCCGCCATGGGGCCCAGGCATTCCTGCACGAACTCCTGGGCCTGCTGTTCGATGTTGTTGTTGGTGGATCGATCCAGATCCCCGATCTTGTGGGGAGGTACCCCAAACCAGCGAGCGATGTCATTTACCTGAAACTTGCGGGTTTCCAGAAACTGGGCATCCTCATTGGTGAGCCCCAGCTGGTGATACTTCATCCCGAACTCGAACACCGCGATCTTGCCGCGGTTGGCTCCGGTCTGGGCTTCCTGCAGGGACTCCCGGAACTGCTCGCGGGCCATCCTGTCCTTGAAGGAGCCGGGGTATTCGATATAACCGGACAGCGGCTTGGCATCGTTGGCAAAGAAGCGCGAGCCATAATCCTGGGCTGCCAGGGCACCGCCCATGGCACTGCGCGCCAGCGCGATGGGGGAGAGTCCGATGATACCGTCGGAGGAGAGCCCGCGCAGGTGCCAGATCTGGCCGCGCGGGTAAATCTGCTCCGTCCCGGTGAGCGTGCTGTATCGGTAGCGATAATCCCCGTTCGACAGGAGATCGATGGTGACCCGATCCGGGTGCAGGGGAATCAGTGCCGTGATCTCGCCCTGGCGGTTGGCCACGATCTGGTTGAAGGCATTGCCCCTGAGCACCAGGTGACCGGCCATCATCTCGCGCCACTCGAAGGCGTTCTGATATTGGTTGGGGCGCTTTGCGAGCAATCGATAGATGGGGTGATTTGTGACGCGATCTTTCCCGCCATCAGGCCGGTTCTGGTACAGGCGAAAGGGCAGGCTTGCGAACTGGCTCGAAATGATGCGCACGCAGGCAAACACCGCCGAGAGTTGCAGGGCGTTGTCTGCTGTGACCCGTATGCCCGCCGTGGTATGCACGCCCACCGGCTCGAACCAAAAGTTGCCCCAAGGCGAGCGGTCAGAATTGGCCTTGAAACTCGAGAGCCATGAGCGGATCCCCATTTACACCACCATCAACTGGTAATCTGAGCCAAGAATAGGCGTTTGATTGTCACTCGGCACCATCTGACGCCCCAGGGCCATGATCAGCGCCACCACCCCATCGATCTTGTTCTCCTCGCGCTCTTTTCTTGGGTAGATGTTGTCCTTCTGGTCGCGGTGGCAGACCACATTGGAGATCATCCAGGCCAGAATCGGATCACCGTTGTGAACAAATCGCTTCTGCAGCACCAGCGCCTCCAGTTGTTTCATGGGTTCAGAGAAATTGAGCACTGTGGGACGCATTTCCACCATGGGTAAGCCTTCTGCCAGCATGTGGCTGGACAGTTGGGTCGCCTGAAAGGGGTCAAAGGGCACCTCCACGATCTGGAACCGGCTGGCATCTGCCACCAATTCTGCTTCGATCTGATCGAAATCCGTCACATTGCCCGGAGTGAGGGTCAGTAATCCCTGCCGTGCCCACCCGGAATACTGGCTGTTGCGGCCATCGTCTGCAGCAGATTCAGGCAGATAGTAGTTCAGGAAGACATAAAACTTGCCATCGCGTTGAAACAGCTTGGCCTTAGCAGCGATATCCACCTTGCTCGCCAGATCCAGCGCCACATAGCACTCCTCGCCAATAAACTCATCCTCATTGAGAGAGGGATCCGCACAGGCATCCCACGAGCGCATGTCCATCCACGCGGTATCGGCATTGACCCACTCGTTGAGATGCTTGGTCTTGAAGTTATTGATGGCACTGGGCATCTGCATGGCCTTGGCCTGCAAGGGAAGAAGCACCTCGGAGCGCACTGAAATACCCCAGTTTGGGTTCGCCTTGAGCAGGGCTTCCTCGCTGGTCCAGTCATCGGTGTCATCCAGTCCGTAGATGATCCCGAACTGGGAGTCATCCTCGAACAATCCTTCGAGCAGTTTGGTAACAAAGGTACGGGTCTCGTAACAGATTCCCGCACGGTTGCTCCCGGCAGTGGTGATGACCCAGAGGAGCGAGTTATCGCGCTTGCCGGTGCCAGTTTCTACCACATCGTAGACGGTGCGGGTTTTATGAGCGTGCAATTCGTCCACGCATCCGAAATGGATGTTGAGACCGTCCAGGGTTGATCCTTCGGAGGACAATGCCTCGAACTTTGAACCAGACTCCAGCACATGGATATTATGTGCGCCCACGGTCACTTTAAATCGACCTCGAAAACCCGGACTTTTGCGCGCCATGGTCTGAGCATCGCCAAACACGATTCTCGCCTGATCGCGGGTGGTGGCCAAAGAATATACCTCGGCACCACCTTCATTATCGGCCGCCAGCATATACAGTCCCACTGCCGAGGATAGGGTGGATTTGGCATTACCGCGCGGGACCTCGATGTAGGAGCGTCGAAAGCGGCGGCGGCCTGTTGGTTTTACCCACCCAAACACCGTGGACAAGATGAACACCTGCCAGGGTTCCAGATGGATGGGCTGTCCTGCCAACGGCCCCTTCACATGGGGCAAGTGCTCGATAAAGGCGCAGATGTTATCGGCAGGACGGTAGCTGCGACCAGCCTTGTTTTTGAGCAGCGGATTGAAGCGAAAGGGACTCGATTTGCCCTTGTATCGCTTCAGGTCATCCAGTTGCCTCTGGCACGCCCGCTGAACCCAGCGGCATGCCCCGATGTCCCCTCCGATCACTCCGTGCGCATATCGGGTGGCCTCTTTGACATAATCGCGCTCAAGCAATGTCATCCCAGGGGTTGTGCTCCTCGACTGCGCCCGGCACAACGCTCATCCTCCCACGACTGGCCGGGGTAAAGCCCATCTCCGACTCATACCCCTTCATTTCCATAGCCAGATCCCGGATCACATCCATCAGGGGTGAACGGCGCAGGACGCCGCTGGGCGTCTTGATCAGCATGCCGCCGATTCCGGATTGGTTGATCTTTGCCAAGACCTCCCGGTACATCCCGGCACAATTGGCCCACCGTTCCAACACCGCCGCGTCCAGAGGGAACAGCAATCCGGCGGGCGCATTGGATACGGCATAGCGCCAGGCCTCCTGGGCAGTTTCCGTCATGTAGGCAGGAGGATCCCCCAATAATCCGGAAGGACGGGGCTCACGCAGATTGATGCGGCACTTCTGTAGCGTTCCCTTGATCTTCTTCACTGCCACAGGTAGAGGTTTTCGTCCCGCACCGTAACGTTTGCCACCAGCAGCCATTAAAGAATCCTTTTGATTTTTATTCGCCCCCAGAAAAGCCGTTAAATTCAGCACTGGCGCGGAGTCCGGGTCGTTTTCCCCAAAAAAAACATTTTGAATTTGCACGCGCAAAAATTTGGGCAGGCGCGCGGTCCCGTGCGGAAAGGTTACAAGGATTTGACCGGCCTACCGGTTGCTCGGATTGCCGAACCCGCCGTCCTCGCGGGTGGTTTTGATATCGTGGCAGCGCTTGCATAGCGCCTGCCAGTTGTTCCTGTCCCAGAACAACTGCTTGTCACCCCGGTGAGGAATGACATGATCGACGACCTGGGCCGGAGTGATTCGACCTTTTCCTTCGCACGCCGCGCACAGGGGGTGCGTTGCCAGGAACACAGCCCGTGCCTGCCGCCAGCGCGCGCCGTAGCCCCTGGAAGTGGCGCTGCCGCGTCGTTCATCGCATTGTTTCCGGGCCTTTCTCTGGTGCTCGGCACAATATCCCGGCATTTCCAGTAACACCCGGCATCGGGGATATCGACAGGGTGTTGGGGCGCGTTGCGGCACGATACAAACAGATCGAAAAAATAGCGCTTCTTTCGCTTGGCTTCTCAGCGAAACAGAGCGTTAATCACATCAACGCAAACGACACCGGAGACCACCAAAATGAAACCCACCGCCACCTCCCGCGACACTTATATCGCCAAAGCCGCAGACATCCAGAACAAGATCGCCCAACTGCAACAACAGGCCAATGAACACTTTGGCCACAACCCTGATGTAATCCACTGGGGCCATGTGGGTGATCTGAACCGGGTGCAAGAACTCCTGGACCAAATCCTCGAAATAACGATCTTGAATGAAAAACTCAACGTGGCTGAGAAGTAATACCTACAGGAGAATCGCCATGAAAACCGAACTCACCATTGCCCAGTATTTCATCCTGAACTACGCCCACGAAAAAACGGAAGGCAAACTCGTTGAGTTTCCCGACAACATCAAGGGCGGCGCGCGCAAGAAAGTGATCGAGTGCATGTTCAACCGCGCGTTGATCACGCCCCTGGGCGATGACTGGTTTATCGCCGCCGAGGGCTACGACGCCTTGGGTGTGCCACGCAAAGGGCCGATGACGCCAGCAGGACTCGACGCCGTCATCAGTGCTGCAGAGGAACAGAGCAATGAACCCGTTCAGAAACCCACCCGCACTCGAGACAGCAGCAAACAGGCGCAGGTGATTGCGATGCTCAAGCGTCCAGAAGGCGCCACCATCGCGCAGATCATGGACGTTACCGGTTGGCTGCAGCACACCGTGCGCGGTACATTTGCCGGTGCATTCAAGAAAAAACTCGGACTTACCATCACATCGGAAAAGCCCGAGGGCGGCGATCGCGTTTATTACCTCAGATGTTTAGCGATGGAAGGGGTGACTTCTCAATAGGCGGTGCCATCCTTGTGGAGAAATTGCCATTTTCCACCCTTTCCCAATATAGCCTGAAGATCATCGTCTGGATAGTTCGCACTGTCGCTGGCGCTGCGGTCACCTACTTCGAGATAAAGCACGTCGGCATCGCTCCGGTTGACCAGTTGGTGGGCATTGCCAGTTCCAGCCTTGAAGCCTGCGCACATACCAGGTGCTAGTAGTGTCTCGCCAGCATCTGTGATGAGAACTGGATGTCCAGATAGGATGTAAACGAATTCATCTTGTTTTGTGTGAGCATGACGCAAGGAGGAGCAGGCACCTGGCACGAGATTCGTCAGATTGACACCAAAGTTCGATAAGCCGAACAAATCGCCAAGCACGCGTTTTTCGCGCCCCGTCATGCGTGAGGCGAAGGGTTCTGGATAGATGGAAGGTCGGGCTCTCGGTGGTGCTTCCAACGCCACCACTGCAATTGGATATTCAATATTTGACATGGGTCTTCGCTACCAATCTCCGCAATTCTCATGAAATGGATTATGCTTCATTGTTGAACTTCGCGCCATCACTGGCGCGTTTCGCTTCCTGACCTGTAAATTCCTGCCAGCGGCGCACGATCACATCCACATACTTGGGATCGAGTTCGATCAGCCGCGCTCGCCGCCCGGATTTCTCGCAGGCGATCAGGGTGGTTCCTGATCCGCCGAAGGGATCCAATACCAGATCGCGGGTCTTGCTGCTGTTCCTCACCGCACGTTCCACCAGTTCCACTGGCTTCATCGTCGGATGAAGGTCGTTCTTTTGGGGTTTCTTGATCTGCCACACATCACCCTGATCACGGGCGCCGCACCAGTAGTGATCGGCACCGTCCTTCCATCCATACAAAATTGGTTCGTATTGCCGCTGATAATCGGCACGACCCAGTGTGAAGGTGTTTTTGGCCCAGATCACGAAGGTTGACCATTTGCCACCGGCCGATCTGAATGCCGACTGCAGGGTATCGAGTTCTGAGGAACTCATGGCGATGTAAACCGCGCCTTTGGTGAGATTCAGGATGTTCTGGCAGGCAGATTCCAGAAATGCCTGGAAATTCTCGCCCAGATTATCGTTCAAGATAGGGCGGTTCTTGCCACGCATCTTGTCCTTGGCGGTGTTGGCATAGTTCACATTGTAGGGTGGGTCAGTGAAGGTCATGTCCACCAGTTCGTCACCGAGCAATTTCTTATAGTCCCCAGCTTTGGTGGCATCGCCACAGAGCACTTTATGCTCACCCACGATCCAGATATCTCCGGTTTTGGAGATCGGAGTTTCCTGGACTTCGGGTACCGCATCCTCATCGGTGAGTCCTGAATTATCCGGTTCGCCCCCATTGATGAGCACATCCCATTCCTCGGCCGAGAATCCGGTGAGATCCAGATCCACGCCGGCTTCCTTGAGTTCGGTCAGTTCCAGACCGAGCAGTTCATTGTTCCAGGTGGCATTCTCGCCGATTTTGTTGTCGGCCAGAATCAATGCCTTGCGCTGGATGTCGGTCAAGTGGGTCATGGGCACCACGGGAACTTTGGTCAACCCGAGTTTTCGAGCGGCAAGCAATCGACCATGGCCTGCGATCACATTGTTCTGCCCATCCACCAGAATTGGCGCACCCCAGCCAAATTCACGGATACTGGCGGCAATCTGTGCCACTTGAGCATCCGAGTGTTGTCTGGCATTCCGGGCATAGGGAATCAGGACATCGATAGACCGCTGCTCGATTCGTAGATTGGAGAGGATCTGGCTTGCTTCAGACATGAACCATCTCCCGTTCTGCTTGAATCTGATCGAAGGACTGCCCAGTTGCCACCAGGGTGATGGCAACATCCGGATAATTTTGTTGGAAGCGGCGAATGGCCACATCCACATACTCCGGTGCAATTTCCACGCTGTAGCATTTGCGTCCTGTGCGCTGTGCGGCGAGAAGCGAGGTACCTGAACCACTGAAAGGTTCAAACACCACATCGCCCTTCCGCGAATAGGCCTCCATGATGAACTCCGGCAGCGCCACCGGAAATACCGCAGGGTGATCGATGTCCTGTCCGATCTTGCCCTTGTGCCGCATGATGCGGATTACGCTGTCAGGGATTCGGGTTTCTTGGGTCGGCGCGCCTGCATGGGACCAGCCGTCCACTTCCCCATCTTTTTTGCGCATCGAGGTGGATGATCCATCGGCCCTCAGATGAGACTCATGACCGGCGTGCTTGCATTCCACGATTTTATTGGGGCGAATCGATTTGCGGTTGAAATGGAAGATGAATTCAAAACTCGGCGCCAGACGCCCACTCCAGTCTCCCGGCATTCCCGGCCCTTGATCCCACACATACCAGGCAAAGCGCCGCCAGTTCAGGGTTTGCATCCAGGTAAGCCAGCCGTCCCAATAGGGGAGGACTTCGTTTTCTCGATGAATCAAACCTAGATTCACGAGCACCTGACCATCGGCCGCCATAGGCAGTTGGGCAAAGACCCCGCGCATCAAACCGTCCCAATCCTTGATGCTGTCGGTGTAATCGCGCTGGTTGCCATAGGGGGGGCTGGTAAAACACAGTGAGGCGCGCTCATCATCCATCAGTGTCTTGATCACGGCAGAATCAGCGGCATCCCCACAAATCAGGCGGTGCTCGTCCAACCGCCAGATATCGCCAATGCGCGATATGGGGATGACTGGAGCCTCAGGCACCTCATCAGCACTGTCGTCACCTGTCTCAGATTCGGCTTCATTCTGGGTGTTGAGCAACGAGCGGATTTCGCTGTCATCGAATCCAGTGAGTTCCAGATCGAACCCTGTGGCTTCCAGATCGGCTAGTTCCAGGGACAGAAGATCTTGATCCCACCCGGCCCGTTCTGCCAGTTTGTTCTCGGCCAGAATGAAGGCGCGCTTCTGGATTTCCGTAAGATGTGCCAGTTCGATCACTGGCAGAGTTTCAATTTCCAGTTTGCGTGCTGCCAGAATCCGTCCGTGCCCTGAAATAACTCCGTGTTTCCCATCCACCAGAATAGGACTATTGAACCCGAACTCCCGAATGCTCGCCGCAATCTGAACTATCTGCTCATCCGAGTGAGTTCTTGCGTTACGGGCAAACGGAATCAACGACTCCAGTGGACGGTATTCGATCTGCAAGGAGGTCATGGAATTCCAAAATAAAAAACCCGCTGAAGTTCAAATCTTGAGCGGGTATGGGGTAGAGATTTGCAAGCGTTCCGTTTTGCTCGCAACTCTGTTCAGAGTGTAGTCGAATTTTATGCCAAAACCGCCCAAAGTGTTGCACGCGGTTTTGGTCTCGAAATGGACATTCACGGTAAAACAAGGACATTCATGGGAACCATTACCCTGCGTGCCCTTTCTGTTTGGAAGTTTTTTCGCCATTCAGGTGAAGTACAACTTGGTTGATGGCGTTTTTCCAGCGTCGCCAGGCAGTGGTTCTGCAACACCCGAAACGCCGGGCAATGTCCTGCCAATCATATTGCTTGGCTCGCATCCAGATCAGATGCCGCTGCTCTACCTCGAGCCACAACATCCAGCACATGGTTTCCAGCATCCTCTCGATGGCGGCTGGACCGGGTGGAAGATGTCGATATTCGGGCTGTTCTGCCGCGAAAGTTTCCCACTGATCGCGAGCAAAGGTGGGCCACACATTGAAATAGCCCTGCACACGAACGGGTGGAAGCCGTCGACCCGTTTCGGCGGCTTCGGCAAATCGTGCAGCCACATCTTCGATGGCCCATTCATCCATTGCACTTCTCCCCATAGAGCCGGTTGCCGATGCGACGGATGAACTCCCGTTCCACAAAGTCCAGACGGGTGTCGTTTTCCGAGATCACCAGAATGCGCAACTCCTTCCATCCGTTGCGTTTGGTAGCCTCCACATCCATGGGTTCCGGCTGGAATCGGCCCAGGGGCGATGGGTAGTGTGATGCGGAAATTTTCATGAGAGTCTCCTTCATTTTGCCCAGTCAGGCCGGAAATCATCAGGTAACGAGACTGGAGCGAATGCTCCGGATTGGGCACATTGACGCAGCAGTGCTTCACGCCGGACATAGAACTTTGCTTGGGCATCCCCAGCGACATCAGCCCAGGCCTGCCGGTTGATGGCCTGTCTCTCGCAACGGCTCAACCCAGTCGGCACCGAAGTCCGTAAATGGGCAATTCCCTGTTGCAATTGGCGCAACTGTCGTTCACATTCGATGAAATAACGCCGAACCTTACGTCCCAAGTCTGTCCGTTCCACCATGGCCAGTTCCTTGGCCATATCCAGAGTGAGGAAGTAATCTACTGCGGGTCGGCCGCCACGACTTTTCTCCCAAACAGAGGAAAAGTCCTTGCCTGAAACAAAAGGGATGTTTTCGCCCGTTTTGGCGAGAAGGTAGTCCTGGTTTTCAACAAATCCGTATTCCTGAATGCGTCCCTTGATCCAGTTCGAGAAGTCACGCCCCACACCAAGGAAAGCGTGCAGGTGTCTGGCATCCACCATTTGGACAGGTTGGCCATTGAGCGTCCTGGGCAGGACAGGAATCAGTCTTGGTGTCGTCATTCTCTATTCTCCTTGCAGTTGAACGGCCCAGTGCAGTAGCGCCAGGGCATCGGCCTCGTTGTCGTCCAAGACGGGATGGCCTTTGGCACACATCGCAGCCATCACCTCGTCTTTGCCGGCATTGCCACGCCCTGTGGCATGGCGCTTGATGGCGCCCACCGGTACGCCTTGGTACGGGATGTCGTGGTGTTCGCACCAAGCGGTGAGAGTGGCCATCAATCCGCCATAGATGTGCGCGGCATCGACTCCGGCGTGCCTGCGCACTTCTTCGAAATACAGGGTGTGAATAGCACCAGCGATGCCCTTGATTTCGGTAAGCCAGCGTTTGAACCTGAGGTAGCGCATGCCCCCGCCCTCGAAGCGCTGCGGCTTGAAAGAGGTATAACCATGGGAGATTTGCCCTTCACGATCCCGAAGGGCCCAGCCCGTCGTAGTACCCAGATCCAGCGCCAGAATGGTCATTTTCATGGTCGTTCTCCTGTATTTTTGCTCTGGTGACAGATGGTGACAGGCTTGCCGGTTAACTCTAGACACCCGCATGTGTAGGCGTTAATCAGCAAACCTGTCACCATCTGTCACCATGGATTTAATCAAGCCCGTCGGTGTAATGACGGTTTTCATGATTTTCCTGTAATATCAATCCCTTGATGGCGCGGATTCCGCCGTGCAGTCGAGTACTCATAAATCCGCGGGTAATCAGTAGTTCCGCGAAACGCTTGATCGATCCGGTGTACTCGCCAGCCCGTTCGGCCCACTCGCGCCAGTCGGCGAACAGGTCGGCGGTGGCCTGTTTTGCTTCCGGATGGATTTGGGCTCGCTCCTCGATCCATTGGCCGAGGGCATCTTCCGCCTCAAAGTATTCATTGGTGGCAGATACCACGCACTCTGGGGGGTGCAGTCCAGCGCGCTGCCAGGCAAGGCATCCTTCAATGGCCCAGGCCAGAATCCCGTCTCGTTCTGCAAGCAGTTTCCCGGTCAGTTTCCCGTCGCGTCGTTCAGGAGGAATGGTGACCGTGAAGGGGATCAGGTGAAACCGACGCTTCATGGCCTCGTCGATGTTTCGTATCGCTGGCTTGTGGTTTCCGACGATGATGGGTTTGAATTGAGGGGTGTACTCAAAGAAGTCCTGGCGCATGAATCGGGCAGAAACCTTGTCGCCCCCCGTGATGGCCTTGACCTTGGATTCGTTCCAGCGTCGCCCTTGCTCGGTTTCGATGGCCGTCACAAAACGCGCACCACGCAGACCGGCCAGATCGGTGGGGTGTCGATCCCCACGGGTTTCCACAAAGGTATCCATCGGCGCAGTCGATGAATAATCTCCCAGGATGCTGGTCAGCGTGTTGACGAACACTGACTTGCCATTGGCGCCGGTGCCATAAAGGAAAAAAAGCGCGTGGGCACTGGTGGAGCCGGTCAGGCAGTACCCGACCATGCGTTGCAAGTAGCCCTGCAGATCCTTGTCTCCGTCCGTGACATCGTTCAGAAAGGATAGCCACTGGGAACAGGGACCGCGAGGCGTCGCCGTGGCGATCTTGGTCATCCGGTCATGCCGATCGTGGGGGCGGATTCGTCCTGTGCGCAGATCTACCACCCCTCCGGTGGCGTTGAGAAGCCATATATCGGCATCCCACTCGTCCGTAGTGGCCGCATGGCGCCGATCAGAACGAGCGAGGCGTTCCACCCCGCTGATGGTGCTGGAGCCGGCGAGTTTGGTGGCTGCTTTTGGATTACTCGCTTTCAAGGAGGCGTGTCGACACACATGACGGATCAGATCGGTCGACGCCAGGGTGTCCTCGGTGCGCCAGCGCTGACCATCCCAGACGAGCCATTTTCCCCACCCTGACACATAGCGCCAGTCCTGGTGATAGCGCCGGGTAAATGCCAGCGCCAGAGCATCTTCGGTACCCCACACGGTTTGTTCGGAATCTCCAGGGCTGGTATCCAATTCGCTGCCCTCTCCCTGTGAACCCCCTGCTGGCAGATGGATCTGCATCCGTGGACCCTGGGCCAGAAACCCCACTGCATCAAAGCCGTCAGCAAGCGCATCCGCTGCGTCCCATCCTTCCGGCTGATCCTTGGGTGGATAGAGAATGTGACAACTGATCGCACCCGCAGCCAGAATGGCCTGAGAGGCGCGATCGGCATATTCCCAGCCTGGCTTATCCTTGTCTGGCCAGATCAGCACGGATTTTCCGGACAGAGGTGACCAGTCTGTTTTATCTGTCGGTGCATTGGCCCCGTGCATGGCGGTGGTGGCTACTACACCGACATCAATCAGGGCTTGAGCACATTTCTCTCCCTCTACCAGAACAGCCTTGTCTGAGATGGCAAGCCCCGGCTGGTTGTACAGGGGGCGCGGATTGGGGGGCGCCATCTTGCGGCGCTTGGCATCCCAGGGCCGGAACTCTTTGCGCTGACCGGGTGGATCGTAGCGGTAGACTACGGCAAGCAGGTTGCCCTGGGCATCCTGATAATCCCATCTGGCCGTGGCAGGTCCGAGGTCATTGAACGCGGTTCCTTGTCTTCTGGTCCCGGATACCTTGACGGCGGGAGAGCACCCAACCAATGCAGAGGATCGTTGCAATACCCGTGGAAAATCGGTGTGTGCGTCGATGCTGTAATGACCACCGATCAAGGCGAAGATGTCGCCGCCAGAATTATCGGCGCGATCGGTCCAGAGGCCTGCCTTGTCGCCTTCGAGCACTACCTCCAGGCTGTCTCCCGGGTTGCCCAGAATGTCGCCGATGAGAAACTTGCCACGGCGCATCTTCCCGGCAGGAAACAAGGCGAAGAGCACCGACTCCAGATTGACCAACAACGCCGCACGGATGTTATCGCGTTTGCCATCACTGTTGTGTCTGACCAATTCGTCCGGTTCATTGAACTCAATCATTTTTCGTCCTTTGTGAATGATCCCGTCGAGTTTTTGCCTTGCGTTGCCGAACATTGAGTGGCCCAGGCGCAAAGTTCCGAGAGACGAAATCTGACGAGGCGGCCCATCAGGTAATGAGGGATTCGGTACCGCGCCCGCATTTGATGGTCTGCAAACCAGTAGTAGGGCAGACGAAGTGCGGCGGCAGCCTGCTTGTT
>DAIDKJ010000002.1 GCA_027450105.1 Ferrovum sp. | reverse complement strand
AGGCAAAAACACATAATAGATTATGAGGATTATCACTATATTGCATAAACAGATGAAATATGGTGTAGTTGATCCAGTGGAGGTATGCCAGTCTGGCCTGATTGTGTTGCTTCGACTGGGCTACCCCATCTCATCATGACAATGTGGCCACGCTGAATCCGGATCTACCGTCACCGCATTAATGTTCTGACAAGACGAACCCGTTTTGCAATGTGGACCACGTGCACAAAGGCGGGGGGATGCATGGTTGAGAGATCGGCTGATCTGGCTGCACCGCGTATTCAATGTGGCAGTAGTATGCAAGAGTCTGCCGAAGCGGCTCTCGAGGAATTGGCGGACTCTGTGAGTCAGCCTGATATGGGCTTGGTCGTCTTGTTTTTCTCAAGTCACTATGACCGCGATGGACTAGCCAAGGCTGTCGGCAAGCATTTTGATTCATCAAAAGTCATTGGCTGTTCCACGGCTGGGGAAATTGGTCCATTGGGCTATACGGTCGGCGGAATGACAGGGTTTAGCATCCATCGTGATGATCTTCAGTTTGAACTGGGACTCATCACGCAGGTCTCCCAATTCGACCTTCAGGCCGGGCGCCTCTTTGCCCATAAGCTGAGGGAAAACCTGCAACAGCGGGTTACCCATCTTCCTCCAGATGCTTTCTTTGGGTTCATGCTGATTGATGGTCTTAGTCGGCGGGAGGAAGGTGTTGCCCGTGCATTTCATGATGGCTTGGGTGGCATTCCTCTCATGGGTGGGTCGGCAGCCGATGATTTGAAGTTCAAGGAAAGCTGGATTTTATATGAGGGTCGTTTTGTCAAGAATGCGGCCTTGTTATTGGTGTCTGCCACACCTTTTCTATTCCACGTGTTCAAAACGCAGCATTTTGTAGGTGGTGGCGAACGTCTGGTAGTGACGGGCGCCATTCCGCGCCAGCGTGATGTCACTGAAATCAACGGATGCCCTGCGCTGGAGGAGTATGCGCGTTGTGTGGGGTTGAGCGTCAGTCAACTGGAAGCAACAGTTTTTGCTTCCTATCCCTTCGTGGTCCGGATCGGCCATACCGATTTTGTGCGCTCCATCCAGAAAATAAACTCCGATGGCTCCTTGCGGTTCTTTTGTGCCATCGAGGAGGGCGTCGTGCTGAGAGTGGCCAACGGCATTGATATGCTTGACAACCTGACAAGTGCACTCGAAGTTGTGGCCCAGCGTATTGGAGAGCCAGCCCTGATTATTGGGTGCGATTGCATTTTGCGTCACCTGGAAGCACGGGCTCAAGGGAGGCTGGATCATGTAGGCCGGTTACTAAGCCAGTCAAATGTGGTTGGTTTTAGCACGTATGGTGAACAATACCGCGGGCTTCACGTCAACCAGACGTTCACTGGCATCGCCATTGGTTCGGGAAGACGAACATGAGCAAGATGCTCGATCTGCGCTGCAATCCTCATGATATCGAGGGGTTGCATCAGGAAATTCGGCGTCGAAATAAGATCATTCACGCGTTGACTGACCAGGTGGAACGATTTTTTAACGGGGTCAACAGTGATTTTGCCCTGTTGCAAACCACCTATATTCTGGAAGAGCAGGTTCGTTTGCGGACCATGGAACTGAAGCGCTCCACTGAGGAGTTGGAAACCTTCATCGCAAATGCCTCTGTCGGCGTGGTTTTTACCCATGACCGGCAAATTTTGAGATACAACCATCGGTTTGGGGAGATTTTTGGCTTTACAGGGAATGAAGCGGTTGGTCGACCAGATCGCATCCTGTTTCGCAATGACGAAGAATATCTCAAAGTTTCCCGGGTGGCCTCACCGTTACTGTTTTCAGGACATCCTTTTCATACCGAGCTATACATGCAGCGTGTGGATGGATCAGATCTTTGGATCAATCTGATTGGGTATGTGAATAATTCGACTCAAACGCTTCAGGGAACGATCTGGCTGCTGGAGGACAGAACAGCGATCAAGCGTGCGGACGAAGCACTCAAGCAAAACTTTGCCCAATTGGAAGAGCGGGTTGCGCAAAGAACTCGGGAATTGACACAGCAACTTCATTTCGTCCAGCAACTCATCGAGGCCATTCCCGGTCCGGTCTACTACAAGGACACGCACTCCAGATATCTGGGCTGCAATCGGGCTTACGAAAAATTCACAGGAAAATCCGCAAAGGATTTGATTGGCAAAACGCCTCTGCAAACGACCACTTCCGAGTTGGCTGAACATTACATGGCCGCAGACCGCGAGCTTTTGGATCATCCGGGATCTCAAATCTATGAGGGAAAAGTCAGGTTTGCCAGCGGAGAGTTTCGGGATGTCATGTTTCACAAGGCCACGTTTACGCTGGCAGACGGCAAAGTGGGCGGGGTCGTCGGATTGATGCTCGATATTACCGATCGAAAGCAGATGGAAGACAATCTTCGACAGGCAGCGACCGTCTTTGAAGGTGCTGCAGAAGGCGTGGTGATCACCAAAACGGATGGAACGATCATTGCGGTTAATCGCGCATTCACGGAAATCACCCAGTACACGAGGGAAGAGGCCCTGGGAAAAAATCCGCGCATCCTCCAGTCCGGACGTCACAGCCAAAATTTTTATCGGGATTTATGGGCGACCGTGATGCGCGATGGCCGATGGCAGGGAGAAATCTGGAACCGTCGCAAGAATGGGGACATTTATCCCGAGTGGTTGTCCATTTCCTCTGTGCGTGACGAACGAGGTGAACTGGTCAACTTTGTGGCCACTTTTTCGGACATTACCCAGCAAAAACAGAATGAAGAGCATATTCAGCAGCTGGCCTTTTCTGATGCGCTGACCCGGTTGCCCAATCGTCGCCTATTGCTGGATCGGCTAGAGCATGCCGTGGCTTCCAGTGTTCGCAACCGACACTACGGCGCTCTGCTCTTTATTGACCTGGACGATTTCAAGAATCTCAATGACACACGGGGGCATGATGTGGGAGATTTGCTGCTACAACAGGTGGCCAATCGATTGCAAGGCTGTGTGCGCGAAGGAGATACTGTTGCCCGTTTTGGAGGGGACGAATTTGTTGTGGTTCTGGAAGACTTGAGCGAGCGCTTGAATGAAGCAACTTCCCAAGTAAAATCCGCTTCGGAAAAAATTCTCTCTATTTTGAATGCTCCGTACATGCTGGAAGAGTTTCAATACCATAGTACCCCCAGTATTGGGATTACCCTGTTTGGCGGCGTCGATGCCAGTGTGGATGAGCTTCTCAAGCAGGCCGACTTGGCGATGTACAAGGCCAAAGGTTCGGGGCGAAACTCTCTGTGCTTCTTTGATCCTGTCATGCAAACGGCGGTTAATGCACGGGTGATGCTGGAAGCCGATCTGCGCTCGGCACTGCGCGAAAATCAGTTTTTTCTTCTGTTTCAGCCCCAGATCAGTTTTGATGGTGAGGTTGTGGGTGCCGAGGCCCTGGTTCGATGGCGGCACCCGCTGCGGGGTATTGTTTCCCCGGGAGATTTCATTTCCATGGCCGAGGAGACGGATTTGATTCATCCTCTGGGGATATGGGTATTGGAGACTGCTTGTAAACAGTTGCAAGCCTGGTCCATCTGCGCCGACACTTCTCACCTTACCTTGGCCATCAATGTGAGTGCAGAGCAGTTTTCCGATCCGGATTTTGTCGATGTGGTGAAGGCAACGCTGGATGCTTACGAGATCGACTCGGGAAAACTGAAGCTGGAAATTACTGAAAGCCTGTTACTTGATAATCTGGAGCAAATCATTGATAAAATGACCGCCCTTAAAAGCAAGGGTGTATCTTTTTCTTTGGATGATTTTGGGACGGGATACTCCTCCCTGTCCTATCTCAAGCGGTTACCCTTTGATCAGCTCAAAATCGATCAAACCTTTGTTCAGGACATCTTATCTGATCAGAGTGCTGCAGTTATCGCTCGTACCATCGTTGCACTGGCCCAGGCAATGGGAATGCATGTCATCGCTGAAGGTGTGGAGACCGAGCAGCAGTTGTCCTTTTTGGAAAACATTGGTTGCCATATCTATCAGGGTTATCTGTTTGGCCGCCCTCTGCCTTTGAAAGCGTTTGAGGTTTTTTTGAAGACTACCCATTCCCAAGCCCCAAGAACTCCTTGCCGGGAGACAAGTGCTTCCTGAGCTTGGTTTGAATACATTGCGACTTCAGTGGCGCTGTTCATTCATGTGGATTTGGTCTTGCCGGCAGCGTTCTGGATGAATAAGGGCGCTTATCTGTTTCTGTTTCACCGATTTGATGAAAAAAAAACGGCTAGACTGGGTTCAATAATGACTGGGGATTTTCCCTGAACACACTGGGTGACTCGCAAAGAGCACCAAGGGCTCCTGTGTTGACCCCACCTATCAATCAAAACGGTTCTATGCATAACATGATCAAGAAATTTTCAAAAGGGAGATCAGGCCGTGAGTGACGATAATACTGATCTGGAAGCCCTCGCTGATGGGATTGGCGCCATCGGGGAAGAGATCTCTACTCCACCCAATGAATCCATCTCAAACCCCTCCGGAGATCCGCATGAAGAATGTTTGGGGAAGAATTTGCAGCCAGAGGCCTTGGCTGTCAGGACGTCGATGGATGGTCATTTGGACACCTTGATTGCATCTGCCCCATTAAATCCTGCCGAATTCTATGAGCAGGTTGGGCATATGACGCGCAATCTGCACAATGCCTTGACCGAACTCGGTTTGGACAAGCCCATTCAAAGCCTTGCCTCTACCATGCCAGACACGATGGATCGTCTCACGTATGTGGCGACCCTGACACAACAGGCGGCAGAACGCGTGCTCAACGCGGTGGATGTGGCCAACCCGGCCGTAGAAGGCCTTGTGAAAGATGCGGAGCGACTGGAAATGCGCTGGTCACAGTTATTGGCCGGAGAAACGACCCTCGATGCTTTCAAAATGCTGGCACAGGACACCCGGGCTCATCTGGAAGGGGAACGCAAAGCGGCCAAAATTGTGGCGAGTCAGCTGTTGGACATCATGATGGCTCAAGATTTTCAAGATCTAACGGGCCAAGTCATCAAAAAAATAATCGATATCGTGCAGGTGGTGCAAAAAGAATTACTGGCCTTGTTGGTTGCCCAGTCGGCGGTTCCTTTACCAGAGATCTCATCGTCCCTGACCAATGGTCCGGTCGTCAATAGCGAAGGACGGACTGATATCGTGACCAATCAGGGCGAGGTGGATGATCTGCTTGCAAGTCTCGGTTTTTAGAAGGAGTCATTATATGTTTGGATTGTCAGGAAAAAAGGCCGATCAGGCGCGCGTAAATGCTCAAGAAGCGTCTTTACGCTCGGAACTTCGTGATGCCAACGCCACGATCGGCACGCTGCGAGCCGAAAACGAAACACTGAAGCAGCGCATGGCCTCGACCGATGCTTCCCATGGGCAACTTCTCGAAGCAGTTAAAAATCTGATCACCTTCGGGCAGTCGATGGGCGATATTCAAAAGGGGCTGTCTACTTTGGCGACAGGAATGCAAGTGGGTAAAGATGCCGCTTTGCAGGCTCAAGATGTATCGAATTCCAGTCGTTCGGCCATCGATGAGATTGCGTCTAACCTCACCCGCCTGGCCCAGGACTCGGGAGCGGCTGCAGACAAGGTGGGGGAGCTGGATGCGCTGGCACAAAAAATCAGCGGCATCGTCCAGACGATCCGCGACATCGCCGATCAAACCAATCTGCTGGCATTGAACGCCGCCATCGAGGCAGCCCGTGCCGGAGAACAGGGTCGAGGTTTTGCCGTGGTGGCTGATGAAGTGAGAAAGCTGGCTGAGAGAACCTCCATTGCCACCAAGGAGATCTCTGCCTTGGTGGGTAGTATTCGCGTGGATACAGGAAGCAGTCGTGAACAATTGGTCACCCTCGCCAAGGTATCGGAGCAATACAGCACGCAAGGAACCTCCGCTTCGCAAAGTTTGCACGCGCTCATCGATCTGGCCAGCGGGATGGAAATGACGATTGCTGGCTCGGCCTTACGCGGGTTTAGTGAACTCGCCAAAATCGATCATCTGATCTACAAATTCCGGGTCTACCAAGTGATTTTCAATCAGTCCGATGAAAGTGCCCGGGATTTTTCCGATCATACCAGTTGCCGACTGGGAAAATGGTATTACGACGGCGAGGGACGCGAATGCTTTTCCAAACTGCCAGGCTATCGGGAGATTGAATCTCCCCATCAGGCTGTTCATAAATTTGCCTACGAGGCGGTGGATTCCTGGCTTTCCGGGAACAAGAGTCGGTCCCTGGAGGCGTTGCGAGCAATGGAAGAAGCAAGTTTGCGTGTCATCTCAGGGTTGGAACAATTGGCGGTCAGTGGCGAGAACGACACCCAAGTCTTGTGCAGCTCACACCGTTGAGCGTATTTGCCAAAGACCAGTACCGTAACGCCTTACCCAAAATGAACCATTACGGGCAGGATAAAAACCAGGGAGTCATCGATTTCAACCCCGAGGTTTTTTGTTCGCCCTGCTTACAAGAGCATCCTACCAAGCAAATCTCCAGGCAACACGGGATGATTGCCAGGTCATAGGGAGTAAACAAATCATGTTCTCAAAAATTCATGAAACGCTGGAAAAATTATTCTGGCATAACCTGACTAGAAAGTTATCCAGCTTTTTGTTTTTAGGGTTTGCCAATGTGGTGTACTTGGTGATCTGGTTGATGGAATCCGACGAGGTGAGCCGCGCTCTTCAAAAAGCCCATGTGGATCCCCATGTGTCGGCGGAGATTATCAACGGCTTGAACAAGACCTCCTATCTGGTGGGGGCCTTGGTGGTTTTCTTTCTGGTCTGCACGGTGGGCCAGATTCTTTATTTGCGTTGGCTGATCGTGCGCCCTATTAAGAACATCACGGCAATTTTTAACGATATCGCTCAAGGAGAAGGAAATATTTCTACGGACCTGCCCTTGTTAACCCATGATGAATTGCGCGATCTATCCATTGGTTATAACCGATTCGCCGAAAAAATGCGCAAAGTCATTGGCGACGTGCGTCAGATGAGTGTGAAAATAGCCACCGAATCGGTTCAGGTCAAGCGGGTTGTGGAAAGCACTTCCGCGAAATCACAGCATCAAACCGAACTGACCGATGACGTATTTGCTGCGAGTACGGAATCCAATCAGGCGATTTCCAGTGTGGCCGAAAGTGCCCATGGCATTGCAGCTTCCACCGAATCCAATCTGGATAATGCGCGAGGATCACTGAAAGAAATGAAGGAGATCGTTGACAACATCAACCGGGTCAACGAGAAGGTGCAACATTTCAACCAAACGATCGATGACCTGATCAAACGCTCGGAAAGCGTCAATCAGATTGCTTCATTGATTCGCGAAGTGGCCGATCAGACCAATCTGCTCGCCCTGAACGCTGCAATCGAGGCAGCGCGGGCTGGAGAGCAAGGGCGAGGATTTGCAGTGGTGGCCGATGAGGTGAAAAAGCTGGCATCCAGAGTCAACACGGCAACGGTGGAGATTGCTGGAAATATCCAGGCCATGCTAACTCTGGTGTCAAACACCCGAAAAGAAAACGAGGAGATCAATTCGGATATCAAAAAAACCCGTCATGTCATCGATCATTCAGCGGTGCAGTTTGAAGACATGGTGAGAGAATTCGAAAACACCGGTGAGCAATTACTCAAAATCTCCTCGGCCATGGAACAACTCTCTGCAACCAACGCTCAAGTGCATGAAAAGGTGAGCGTTATCAGGGGAATGTCCAATGAGGTTTCCACTCAGATGCAGGAGTCTGATCGGCGTTCTGAAAACCTCGCTTCAGCCACCGAAGAAGTGCAGGAATTGGTTTCACGGTTCAAGATTGGATATGGAAATTTTGAGTCAGCCATGACGCATGTGGCAAATTTCAGGGATAAAATCCAGCAGGAACTGACGGAAATCAAACGCGCGGGAACGGATATTTTTGACAAACGCTATACCCCCATTGGCACCACAAAACCCCAAAAGTATAAAGTTTCCTGGGGTGAAGACTTTGCACGTCGCTGTCAGAGCATTCTGGAAGACGCCATCAATCGGATTCCCGGATGTGTTTATGCTGTAGGGGTCAACACCGACGGCTATCTCTCTGCCCATAACCTCAAGTTTTCAAAACCGTTGACGGGCAATGACGAAGTTGATCTCGTGGGCAACCGTTGTAACCGAAAATTTGAAGCCCCGGGCGAGTTGCGGGCAGCCAGAAATACGGCCTCCTTTATGGTGCGTACATACCTTCGGGATACGGGCGAGGTGCTCTGTGATTTGGTCATGCCGGTCTATGTTGAAGGCCAGCATTGGGGCAATGTTCGTGTGGGAGTGCCGGTTGAGTCTCTTGTTTGATTCTGGAATTAGTCAAAACGAGGTTATGACGACCATTCGCAGCGTTCATCTGTAGAACATCGGTGCTTGCCTTTTTATCTTCATTGAGATGAAAAGATTCAGTGGCAAATCCTGCGCGCAGGAATAACATTCCTCACGCTTCTCGGCCAACCCGACGTCTCTCGTTCCCATGCCGTATCGAGTGGAAGACGGTTCCGCGGGTGGCAAGAGGTTTATCGTTTAAAAGCTGGGATGGTTTGAACAAAAATCAATTTGCGATCACTCTAGCATCAGTGTTTAACAGAACTGGTGGTAATCACGGAAATACTTAAGCTCCCAGTGGCCAAGTTAACGGATCCAGCGGGAACCTGAGAAATGTTTCCAAGTTTGTCATATAAAAAATACGTTACTGTGGCAGGATTATCATTAGCGAAAACAACGATTTGATTATCTTGGTCCACGTCATTACAACCACCCACGAAGTTCAACAAGCTCCCCATCCCGGAATTGGACATGCTTTCGGTAGATGAAAGCGTAAGGTTCCCTGAACTGTCATAAGAATAGGTTGAAATCTGGGGACCATTCGATGCCGGCACAAAAATAAAGCGACGAACTGAATCTAATCCACAGATGTAACTCGAATTCGCTAATGACACCGGCGAATTTGTCGGGCTCAAAGAATTAGAACTGTAAGAAGCCGATTGAATCTCGGAGCCCGTTGATCCCGCTGATTTAGGTGTTGCCAGCATGAACACGACCCCGTTAGTGGCGTCATACTGGGCGTCGATATCCCGTGCCGAGCCGCCAGAATAGAAAAGAAGGTTGGTGGAAGTCGTTGCACGCGGCGTGAAGACCAAGCCTGAAGAAGTAATGGGATAAGTTGCCAGAGTACTGCCTGACAATCCAAATGCCAGAGAATCTTGAGAGGATACATTCATAATCGAACCGAGCACAGCATTGGTTTGCGCCGCGACAGGCGCGCTGGAAATTGCGCCGGTGCTGGAATTATATGAATATATCGTGACTGTGCTGCCAGATGAAGAGATTATGTACATCTCCTGCAAATTGGTGTTGACGGTAACGCTAGAAGCAGCGGAATAACTTGATACTTGACCCGGAGTCCCGATTACGCCTGTCACCACATTAAACGGAAAAGGGGTTACGGTGAATGTTCCGGAGGCAGAGGGGACTACGTCGAACAGGATTCCGTGTGATTTATCCAGAAACAGTTTGGCCTGTTTTGATGGGTTCAGCGAAGCAAGGGCCGGATCCGTCACCACGCTGGTGGGATGCGAACTGCTGGTATATCCGTAAGAGCGAATCGTCTGATCGTTGGGATTGGCGATGATCAAATAAGCGGTGGAATTGATTGCACTGCAGCATTTGACGATGCTCCCCAAGGTGAAGGTGTAATTATTATACTGGTTACCCGCGTAATAAACCTCAGGTACAAACAGACTCAACCCTCCCATATACTGATCGAATCCAGGCAGGGGACTGATTGGTTGATTTCCTGTAATTGCGGTTAAGGTGACCTGCAAATTAGTGTAAGTGGCCCCGCCCACCGTGACCATGGGGATGGTCAGCACGCTTCCGTCAAAGTAATCCTCTGCATATACGGCAGAAGTCATCAACAGCAAGCAAGCACAACGCCACAGCGCATGCCTGAATACCCTACCCAGAAAATTCACGAGTTGTGTCATGTAAATCTCCCCTGTCAATCAGCCCCAACAACGAACCCACCGGCCCTTGATTGCAGGAAATCCATACAAGCGAGCGCACCTAGAATAAACCAAGGATCGTTGTAATTGTTAAGATTGTTTTTACACCAGATAGCATTGCATGTAAAGTTTTTCCGCTCGGTATTTTCCGGGTTTTTTGCAGATAAACTTCATCCTATCGGGGGAAATGGGAATGGAGTTGCAGGATGGTAGTTCACTTGGGAAGGCATTAGTGGGTTTTGACATTACTGAAAGGAGAAATCGTTGTGACGGGTTGTCGCGCGCGTTCCATAGCCTGCTGGAACGGGTCAACGCCAGTGGGTGCGTTCAAGGGTGGGGTGGGGATGTTTCCTTCGCCATTGGGGTGTGCGGCTAAAAAAGCCTTGAAGGGGTCGTCCGAGGGCGTCTGAGAAGGGGCGGGGGTTACTGCCAGCGAACTTGGCGCGATAGCTGTCCCCGGGGGGGCAGTGGAAGCAATAGCAGAAGGAAGGGGCTGCCCGGCTGCCGGCGCAACGGACTTTGCAATCTGAATTGCCGGCGGGACCTCGGCGGCAATTTGGCTGTCTTCTCCTGGGGCTAAAAACCACCACAGAAGGGCGCCAGACAAGCTTAAAATGAGCAGCCGCACCGGGGAAAAATTCGGTTTTTTCATAAATTTTTCAATGCATCACTCTGGTTTTTATAATAGGATCAGTTTTTTCTGAATTTTTTCGTGAAGCCAGCATGGGCTATGGTACAACTGCGTTAGCGTGTTAGCGTTACTTGACTGCTGCTTTTTAGTCCCCGAGTGTCTGTGATCGTGAGCGTGTATACGAACGTATCGCCAGCCGACCCCCCCAAACTGATGGTCACAGGGGTTCCAGACAGTGTGCTGCTGCTCCCCCCAGAGGCCGGAACATTTCCGCTCGTGATGACTCCTCCATTGGCAACCGCGACATTTGACTGCAACACATTACCAAGACTGTTGGTCTGGGTGCCTGAGATGGTCCATGAGGATACGGCAAATGGTTGATTTGCGGATACATACATTTGCAATGATCCAGCCGGTACATTTGTGGTTAGTCCACCGTATTCCAACTGCGCAGTTGGCGCCACAAGTCCGATTTCCTTCGGCAGTGGGTCGTTAAAATTGGAGTTATTGGTAAACCCCTGTCCAAATACACAAGACAAGGGGTTTGCATCGCGTTGGGATTGGGTGAGACTCAGGCTATTTCTCGATGTAATGCCCGAAGCGGCGTAGGGCTGAAATCCTGTATCGGTTAATGTCTGGAAAAAAGACACCAGTCGATACGAACTGCTCGAAGTCAAAACCGCAACTGCGATATCTGTCCCTCCAGAGGCGGTGCCAAGCGTTTGACCGGCGGCGACATTCGTTCCAACGTTAACTCCCGAGATGGCGGAAACATGGAATAAAATGAATTGGAAAGCAGGCCATTGTTGAGGAACGATGTGTACTTGCAATCCTTGACCATTTTGTTCCGGTGTAAGGGATAAGATGCTGCCATTGACCGGTGAAACAATCGGGGTGGAATTGTTCGGAGAATTGAAGTAGTGCTTCATTGAGCGACAGGATTCCACCGTGTCGGAATAGTCGTGCCCTTCGGAAGAGCGGAACAGGGAAATGGACTTGAAAACTGGTTGGCCGCCTGATTTCTGGGTGATGTCCACATGACTGGTATCGACGAATTGTGGAACGCCGAGCGCATCCACATCATAGAATGCAGTCCCTGAAGAGCTGACAGAAACCAGGCTGCCGATGGTGATCTGCACATTGTTGTAGGTATTGGATCCTACCAGCACGGAGGGGATGTTCAGGTATTTGCCGTCGTAGTAATCAGAGGATGAAGTAGGTTGACCACCTAAAACGGAGTGAACACTACCCACTGTTACCACGACATGGGTGTAACCGGTACTTCCCACCATGACCAGGGGGATGATCAGATAAGTCCCATCAAAGAGGTCGGTGGCGCGGGCCAATCCGGCACCACCGAGACACCCGATCAGGGCCATCACGCGCAGCAAACGGCGCCAGTTGCCCGTCGGTAGACGAGTTCGAACCTTGGTGGACTTAATGGGTTGTTGCATATCCAATGTTTCCTTCGACAAAAGCATCGTACAGATACGATTGAATAGAAAGGTTTTCTCGTCCCCCCACGTACCACATGTGAAAGTTGATTCCGTCGTAATAGACCGTTGGATCTCCTACGCCAGGGCGATCCCAGGTACCTGAGGCCCCCGCAGTAAAAATCGGATTGCCGTAAGTCTTCCAGGTGATCCCATCCGCTGAGTCAGCGTAACCAATCATCACTGCGTAGATGCCGGAATTTGCAGCCGTCCCATCGTTTGCGTCTACAGTTCTTGTATACCACATGCGATAGGTACTACCATCGTATACAACAGAAGCACGAGAAATTTGCACCGCCCCATTTCCATTGAACACGAAACCCTTGTCGCTCCAATGGATGGCGTCTGTTGAGGTCATCAGGCCGATGGAACCATCCGAGGAGTAGTACAGGAGATACTGTCCGTTGATATAAAGTAGGCTGGCTGGTACATAAGCATCACCCACAACGCCCTTTAACACACTGACATAGCCTTGCTGTTTGATCCAGTGGAGGCCGTCGGTCGAACTTGCCATGCCCAGAGCGGCTCCATTTCCTCCCCAACCTTGATATATCATTACCAGAGACTGTCCGTTATTGGTTATTGTAGGGTAACGTACTTCACCCATATCCCATGCTCCCGGTCCGCCCGGAGACAGAACGGGATTGGCTTGTTTGGTCCAATGGATGCCATCGCTGGAAATGGCCACACCAATGGCATGGGTGGCTGTTGTGGAATTAAGGCCCTCATAGTACAGATAATATGCTGCGCCGAAATTGAGGACTGAAGGTGATCCCAGCGTGAAACTGTCCCATCCCGCGGGAGATACAGATAGCACGGGAGAAGATGTTGCCCTTGTCCAGCCAGAACTCCCCTTGGGGACAGAAGCGGTGGAGCTCGAATTGATGGTGATGGTTACGGTGCTGAGGTTAGTGGAATCTGGGGCGCATAAATTGCTTCCGGGGGAACCAAATAGCGTAAAGGTGTAGGCCCCCGCAAAGGTGGGCACCCCTGTAAACGTATCATTATTTTGATAACCGACATAGAGGGGGTTGTAGGTGAGGCCTGGTGGGATGGATCCAAAGATAAAGCTCAGGTCTGGAGTGCACCCCAGATTGCTTCCTGTATAACCCCAAGTGGTTTCTGCCTGCCATAAATAGGACTGGTTCTGCTGACCGGCACTGGGCGTATTGGTAATGTTCTGAGTGCTGCCAATGCCTGAAATGACCAACTCGGTTTGGATGTTCTGAGCAGCCCCATCCTGACGCGTTGCAGTAATCAATAGCGGTTGATTTCCAGTGTAATAAGGTGTTCCGCCAAGAATTCCGGAGTTTGTAGACAGGGTAAGATGGTTATTTGTCGAGCCTGGTGCGACTGTGCTCGCACTCCATTGAAATGGCCCGGAACCGGTTGCCCCCAAAGCGAGGGAATAAGGTGCTCCCGACTGTGCGGACGGTGGTTGGAAGGGAGTCACGACCATGGGCATGGTCAACGGGTTGACGTAGGGAGTAGCGCCGCCAATGGTTAGCACTTTTGAAATTGTGGCCACTACGTTGGTGTATACATTTCCGAAGACGGAAACCGAAGGGATGTAGAGATAACCGCCATCAAAAATATCGATTGTGCCATTAGGGGGACCGGAACTGACACGAATAACCTGCCCCAACGTCAGGGTTAAATCGGTATAAACCGTATTGTTATTAATCGAGGTGCCTACAGCTACGGCGGGGACTTTTAAAATACCGGCAGTGGCATCGAAGACATCATCGGCCAACACTGGAAAAACAGAACTGGAAATCGGCAGAAAGACAGCAAGCAGCCAGAATAAAAACCTGCTTCTCGGTTTCGTAAGAGGCGTGTCGTCCAGAAAAATGTCCAAGCGTTGATTCATGCTGATCACAGGCTCCCGGTTTGGCACATCAATGGAAGTCGAATCTATGCGGATTTTGGGGGTTCCCGGGTAACAGAATAAGGAGCACGAACAGACACATATCCCAAGATTTTGCGCTTGGGGTCATGTTCAAGACAGCCCAATCCACAGGATGTTTATAACATACAAGGTGATATTACGGTGGGGAATCCGGTAGAATTCTCAAACTGCATATTCCAAAGGATGTGTGATTTTGCAGATCAATCTGGTCTGGGATTCCTCCGTCAATACAGCACCCAACGAGGCTGCTTTCAAAGCCACTGTTCAAGCGGCGGCCAACTTCATTGGTAACGCCATCGCCAATCCTGTTTCGGTGACATTACAGGTGGGGTGGGGTGAGACCGGGGGGACCCCCATCCCGACCAACGCGGCCGCTACGGGAGCGCCCAGTACCACCAGTGGGCTCAGCTATTCCCAGCTGGTGAACGCACTAACCAGTTCGGCACAGTCCAACGGTCTTCCACAATTGGCCAGCGTTTTGCCGGCTAACGATCCCATGGCAGCTTTTGGCACTTGGGAAATCTCGCCGGCGGAAGCCATGGCCTTGGGACTGGGCAGTTTGTTCAGTGGCACGTCGGTTCAAGGAGAGATCGGTTTTAATGCCAGTGATAACTGGTCATATGGCACCACGGTGGGTTCCTCCCAGTACGATCTGTTCGCAGCGGCCATGCATGAAATCACGCATGCCTTGGGACGGGTGAGTTTTTACAATACGGGTGTGTACGATCCGCTTAATCTCTACACCTATGCCGCTCCCGGCCAACTGCAAACTACCGGCTCCTTGCCGGAGTACTTTTCTCTCGACAATGGGAACACCAGTCTCAATGCTTTTGATTCGGTAAACGATACGGCAGACTGGGGTTCGGGAGTTTCGGGGGATTCCTTTGGAAGCGCATCTCCCGGGGTACAGGGAAAATTGACGTTTACCGATTTGCTGGTCATGGCGTCCCTGGGATTTAAAATGGCCCCCGCCTACAATCTCACTGGACCGACGACCGTTAACCCGGGTTCCAGCATCACGCTCACGCTTCAAACCCTGGATGTCTTTCCGGGAACTGTTGCCAATTACAGTATCAGTGGTCTTTCCCCGGATGCGCTGCTCACGGGTGCGCTCAATGGCACGACAACCATCAATGCCAATGGTACGGCGTCCATTACCTTGGGTGTGGCCTCCAATGTGGCCGATACGGGTTCCACCTCGGCGCTGGTGAATGTTGACAATGGCCAAGCCTATTATACGGTTACCGTGGGTGGGTCGCCATTTGTGCCGGGATTCATTTCCAGTACACAATTTTCCGCGCTTAATTCGGGTACTGCCAACGCTCTGTCATTCAATTTTTCCGTAGACAAGCTACCGGCTAATGGCACGCCATATACGTGGGGACTGTATTTTTATGGTGCCCAAACGGGCGATATGGGCCTGATCGGAATTGATAGCAACGGCTATGGAAACCAGAGTGGAGGCTTGGGCAGTTCTGTAAGTTTTGACGTCTGGAATGCATACAGCGGTACTGTGGGGCTTCATGGTTCGGTTAATACATATGCCGGTTCCAACCCAACGGTTCAGGAGAACCTGCCCTTCAACTTTGCCGCAAATAATCCCTATACCTTTACCCTCACGCAGTCGGGCAACACCATCAGCGCCAGCGTACTCAATGATGTAACTGGTGTGTCTACCCAGATTGGCACGATTCAAGCGTACACTGCGGATAATCTGCTTTCCGGCCAGATGCAAACCACTTCGCAGGTCAATACCACAGTGGCATCAGCCGCAGATATTGCGCCGTTGACGGCCACCTGGAGCAACTTTGTGGCTAACGGGATAGCCGGCATCAGTGATGGCAGCAGTGCGCCCGTGTACGGTGCCACTTCCACTTCCAACGGGGTTGACTATGCCACCATCCTGACGTCATCGGGCGTTTCCCAGTTTACGGGAGGTGCTGGTAACACCACGATTGCGCTACCCAATGGAGACACCACGGTTTGGCTGGGCACACAAGCGGATACCGTTGTTTGTGGGAGCAGCGGGAACGACATCATCAATTGCGGCAGTCAAAATGAAACCATTTTGATGGGAGCATCCAGTGCCAGCATTGTTGGCGGGGGTGCGAGTACATTGGTTAGCTTTACCGGGCCTATGTCCAATTACACCCTTCAGTCCAACGGGAGTGGGTATACCGTCCACGATACCTCTGGTACCAACGGGGATGCCAACCTGCAAAACGTGACATTTCTTAAATTCTCGGATAAATCACTGTATGTGGGGCCAGCGCTTACTTCAAGTGGCGGGGCATTGACTGCTGAGGCGACTGTCGATGCGCTTTTTGTGGCCGTCAACGCACAGGCGCCTGGCGCATCATTGAGCGCAACCATCCAGCAAAATGCATTGAGTGGCACAGCACTTGCCAACCTTCTGCTAACACAGTCCGGCCTGACCAACGCGACCAGCGGACTGACGGCCGTTTTTAACCACCTGGGACTTTCCACTACGGGGGATAATGGTGCGGCAACCGACCCGGCCAATGGCGAGGCTGGACTTTATCAGGCCATGCTCTATCTGATTCAAAACGATCCCGGAATAAAGGCAGCGGGAGGACTTGGCTTTGGCGTTAATTGGTTGGTCAATGCCCTGGCCACCATGACCTCGACAAACCCGGTGTATGCAATCTACGGTGGCATTGCGGCTAACCTGGATACCAATATCGTTGCGGCTCATCAGTACTCCAGCCTTGCTGCCAATTCCGCTCCGGTTTCTCTGGCTACTGCTACGGTGGGGATTGCGGGTGTCCTGACTCAGCCTTTTGATCAGGCTGTCTGAACCTTTCCGGGCCATCTGTCGGGTTGGAGGGACCAGGCGGATGATGGCCTATTGTATCGATCAAATCTGCAAATTTTCAAGGCGGGATCAGTGAACACTGGTGACTTCACAGAGAGCTCAAAGCCGTTTACTTTGGTTCATGCTGTCATTGTGACGTTCAATCCGGACACAGACCTTTTGTCGCGTCAAATCGACGCTTTGCTCAACCAGGTCCACACAGTCTGGGTGGTGGATAATGCTTCAGTGAAACGACCCGAATTGCAAGCATACGGTTGTCAGGTCAATCAGATTAATTTTCCCGAAAATCGGGGAGTGGGTTCTGCGCTCAATGCGGGGTTGGCCCAGGCATTGGCCTATGGTGCCAGTTATGCGCTCCTAATGGATCAGGACAGCATTCCGGCAACCGACATGGTCTCTCATTTGCAAGAAATGGCTGTGATGGCAGAAAAGGCGGGAATGAAACTGGCGGCTGTGGGTTCTTCTTATGGTGATGACTTTCAATTGACGCAGAATGGTTTTGTGCGCTTGGGTTGGCTGGGATATGTGCGCACTCCTTGTGACGGAAGAGAGGCCTGTGTGGAAGTGGACTTTCTGATTTCCTCGGGTACACTGATGTCTTTGAGAGCATTGCAATCCATTGGTTTCATGGATGAAAGCCTGTTTATTGACCACGTGGACACCGAATGGTGTTTTCGGGCCAAAGCCAAGGGTTATCGGCTGTTTGGAGCTTGTTCGGCGCGCATGGTCCATTCGTTGGGAAATGAACGCAGGCGTTTCTGGTTTGGGCGTTGGCGTATTGTTTCCTTTCATGCACCTTTCAGGTACTACTACATTTGTCGCAACAGTTTGCTGCTACTGCAAAAACCCTACTTGCCATGGCGCTGGAGAATTGCCGAATGTCTTCGGCTACTCAGAGTATTGTATTTTTACGCACTGTTTTCCGAGCAACGGATTTGCTGTATCAAAATGATGATGCGGGGATTACGGGATGGTTTACACGGAAAGACGGGCAAACTGGTATTGTAATGGACCGTCTCGGACAACTTTATGAATCGGGCATGCTAACCTTTCTTGCCCACTCTAACTTGCCACTGAATGCCGCATGCATATTTCCGTTCTGATAAGAAGTCTTGGACGTACTCAATATCTGGCTCAGGCGCTGCTATCGGTGGCACTTCAGAAAATACCGGATATGGAAGTGATCGTCATCGCTGCAGTTCCAAATCACGGGCCTCTTCCGCAGTTGGAGATTCATCTGGCACAGCGCCTGGTTACTTCAGATATACCGTTATCACGAAGCGTGGCGGCCAATCGGGCGTTGGGTCAAGCCACGGGAGACTGGCTACTGTTTCTGGATGACGATGATTGGTTGCTCGCCGGTCATCTGTCTGGGTTGCTACAAGCCTTGAACGATCACCCGGAAGCCTTGGCCGCCTATAGCGATGTACAGTTATGTCATGCGCAGGGAGAATCTCGAGGAACGGTATTCTCTTTGGAGTTTGACCCCATTCAACTGCAGGCGGGAAATTTAATGCCGCTGCATAGCGTTTTATTCCGCCGTGAGGTTATCCTGTCTGGTTGCCGTTTTGATGAAACGCTGGATTTGTACGAGGATTGGGATTTCTGGCTTCAGGTGGCGCAACACGGAACTTTCATTCACGTTCCGCAAATTACCGCTTGTTATCGCGTGCATGACAGTTCCGGAGTTCATCAACTAGTGCCGTTTTTTAATCACCAAGCCCAGCGTATTTACCACAAATGGAGCCAACGTTGGTCACCTGAGCAATCCAGTGCAATCATGGAGCGCGTGTGGCGATATCAGGAGTTCCGTGATCAGTTTCTGCAAGCCAACAATCAATTGAACGCATCCCGGAAAGAGCTCTTGCAAAGCGAAAATGCAAGGATCGCTTCTCAAGAAAAACTGCGTCGGCTCGAAGATGAATTGGCACAAGCCCAAACCCTGGTCCATGATCTCCAGGTCCGTGTCAATATGCTGAAATCCCTGCATGATAAGGAGATAAGAGACCTCTATGCCAGTACCAGTTGGCGTATTACAGCCCCACTGCGTGCCTTGAAACTCATGGGTCGAGTATTGAGACGCGCAGTGCGTGAACCGGGATGGGCCCGTCGTGCAGGTTTTCGGGGATGGCATGTTCTGCATGAGCATGGCCTTTCAGGGTTGAGTGCCGAAATCGGCAAGGCCAAACTGCAACCGCCCGAAGTCGACTATGCGAAATGGATTGCCATGAACGAGCCGACATCGGGTGATTATGCCCTCATGTCGGCACAATTATCCGATTGGCCAAAAACGCCGCTGATTTCCGTTGTGATGCCGACTTACCGCTCTAATCTTTCGTACTTGCAGGCCGCCATTGATAGCGTGCGCAATCAGGTTTACCCCCACTGGGAGCTTTGTATTGCAGATGACGCCAGCAATAGTCCTGAGTTGGATGAATTCCTGACAGATCGGGCAATGGCCGAAAGTCGAATTCGTTGGGTCAAAAGAAGCGTGAATGGGCATATCAGCGCAGCCAGTAACTCTGCGTTGGCATTGGCCAGAGGTGAGTTTATTGCGTTGCTTGACCATGATGACCTGTTACATCCTCTGGCGTTATGGTACATGGCACATGCACTTGTTAGCCACCCCGATGCCGGGATCATTTACTCAGATGAAGATAAACTCAACGAATCCGGATTGCGCATTGACCCTTATTTCAAATCTGATTTCAACCCGGATTTGATGCTGGCACAAAACATGATCAGTCATCTGGGAGGATATCGCCGCGAACTCATCGTGGGGTTGGGGGGGTTTCGCGAAGGATATGAAGGCTCTCAAGACTACGATCTGGCTTTGCGCGCCATTACGTGTTTAACACCCGCACAGATCATTCACATTCCACGGGTACTTTATCACTGGCGCATGATACCCGGGAGCACATCAGTGCATGTCGATGAAAAGCCGTATGCTCTGGATTCGGCCAAACGGGCAGTTAGGGACCATTTGCAACGACTTCATCTGTCGGGTGAGGTACTCTCCTGCCCTGAAGCGTTACCCCACCAGCGGGTGAAATTTGAATGCCCGTCACCGCAACCGCTGGTCAGCCTTATCATTCATGCGCGCAACTGTGCACATTTGCCGGAAGACTGTGTGAATTTCATTTTCAAGAAAACTACTTACCCCCGATACGAAGTCATTGTGGTCGACAATGGAAGTACGCAACAGAAATCACTGAGTCGACTCGAACACCTTCAGGCCAGGGGGGTACGTGTTCTGCGTGATGAAGGACAGTTTAATTTTTCCACGCTCAATAATGTAGCCGCTAAACGGGCTAATGGTGAGTTCCTTTGTTTAATGAATAGCGACATTAAAATCATTACACCCGATTGGCTTGAGGAGATGGTTTCCCAGGGGGCACGTCCAGGTGTTGGCGCCGTAGGCGCACGTCTATGGTATCCCAATGGTACTCTGGAGCATGCGGGTATCGTCATTGGTGTGGGGGGGTTGACAGACTATCCTCACAGAGGTCTGCCGCACGGCCATGCCGGTTACTTTGGACGGGCAGTGCTGCAACAATCCTGGAGCGCCGTGACGGCCGCATGCCTTCTGGTACGAAAAAGTTTATTTGAACAATTGGGCGGCTTCGATGAAACCCTACCCATGGCATTCAATGATGTGGATTTTTGTCTTCGACTTCAATCTGCGGGCTATCGCAATGTCTGGACGCCTTATGCTGAAATGACTTGCTGCAAGTCTTCCGACACCGGCGCTGAGAATAACCCGGAGCAAGACAAATCGTACCAGAAAGAAATGGCGGCCATGTCAGCACGCTGGCCAGAAATCCTTCAGAACGATCCTGCCTGCTCTCCCAATCTTTCATTGCGTGGCGGTATTTTTTATCCATCGGAAATCGTGCGCTACCCATTGATTCCACCGGTTCCAATGTCTGATGGCCGTTGATCAGACCATTATGCCCTCCATTTGGGCTTTACTGCGGGCGTAGTAACTCGCCTAAGTGTTTTATGATGTCTGGATTCGCTATTTGCGCGCATCCCAACCAATGCTTACACTGCCGGTTTTCGAGTAGCCTGCAGGCCGGAAATGGTTTGTAGACCGCCTTCTTTTAACCAAACGACAAGGAATGACCATGCCAACCATCAGAATCGATGACACGGAGTATGAACTGGAACAGTTGTCTGCAGATGCCAGAGCCCAGCTGGCCAGTCTGCATTTTGTGGATAGCGAGCTTACCCGTCTGCAAGGGTTGGTGGCTGCCTTGCAGACGGCCCGCATGGCTTACGCCAAGGCGTTGAAGGAGGCCCTCCCTAACTTCGAGGCGGACACGATCCATCTGAATTGAGCGCACTTTTCACGAGTCGAGATGGTTGATTGTCCTGCCGAAGCACAGGCGTGGTTTTTGCAAGGCTATGAGCGCTTGACGCTAGGTCAAATCCAGGCGGCGGAAGCCTGTTTCATCAAGGCGCTGCTGGTGGCCCCGGATTTTCCCGAAGCCCTGATCAATCTGGGTTGGGTGCATGAACAAAATGGGGCTATCGCACAAGCCGAGGCCTGCTACAAGCGTGCTCTGATATTTCGTCCGGATTGCGTGCAGATTTACCTCAATCTGGGGGTTCTGTTCCTGCACGACAAGCGATTTTTTGAATCCGAAGCCGCCTGTTGGCGAGCAGTGCAGATTGCGCCCCAGAATCCCGATGTATGGTCGCAACTGGGGGTGGTGCTGACTTGCGTGCAGCGCGAGCAGGAGGCGGAACGCTGTTTTGAGCGCGCCCTGGAATGGGATGGTCATCACGCCCAGGCGCGCTTCAACTTCAGTTATCTGCTGCTCCGTCAGGGACGGCTCCAACAGGGATGGCCCTATCTGGAAGCTCGTCCCCGGGACGAACGCTGGGCACCTCCGGCGCACAGTCTTCTCTGGGGTGGTGAGGCGCTCGCAGGCAAATCCCTGTTGATTGGATTCGAGGCGGGCTATGGAGACATGATCCAGTTTTGTCGCTATGCAGCGCTGTTGAAAGCCCGAGGGGCGCATCGGGTTGGCATTGTCTGCCATCCCGCATTGGTCCGCTTGTTTACCACGCTTTCCGCTCTCGATTCGGTTTATTCTTGCGATAATGATCTTTCGGTAGAAGAGTGGGATTACTGGTTGCCCCTGTTGAGCTTGCCCTACCGTTGCGGGACAACACTGGACACCATTCCCGCATCCCTGCCATACCTTGCGGCATTTCCAGAGGATAAAGCCCGTTGGGCCGGCTGCTTGCCTTCTGCCAATTGTCGCGTGGGACTGGTGTGGAAGGGAAACCCTCGGTTCGAGAATGACCATGACCGCTCCGTACCTTCTCTCGAATTATTCGCTCCTTTGGGGCAGATTACCGGAGTGCAATGGATCAGCCTGCAAAAAGGGGCAGGGGAAGCCGAAGCGCAGAACCCTCCGGCAGGATTGTCCCTGGTGGCTTTGGGGGGCGATCTGCTGGACTTTGCTGACACTGCTGCGGTGTTGGCTCATCTGGATCTGGTGATTAGTGTGGATACGGCGGTAGCTCATCTGGCGGGGGCCATGGGTAAACCCTGCTGGGTGCTGTTACCCAATTATCTGACCGATTGGCGCTGGTTGGCCAAGCGTACGGACTCGCCCTGGTATCCGGGTTCGCTGCGCCTGTTTCGTCAGGCCAGGGTGGGCGACTGGTCACAGACGATTGAAGAAGTGGCACAGGCTTTGACTGCGAGGCTTCTTCAAACCTCCGATCGATGATAAGGTGTTTGTTAGTAGACTTTTGGGGTGTCTGGCCACCACGGTAAGAAAGATTCGTGCAGGGAACAGGCTTACGTGGCTGGGGTTGCAGGGATGGTTTCCCGGAAGGGATTGCGTGCCGGATTTTAGCGGTTTGGCCAACGCCAAAGGTGGGCTGATGGAGAACACAAATAGGGGGCGGGTCAAGTGAATGTTTTGGTGACCGGTGGGGCCGGCTATATCGGCAGCCATGTGGTGGCCGTGCTGCATGCGGCGGGTCACCATCCCGTGGTGCTGGACAATTTCAGCCATAGTCGCCCCGAGGTTGTGCAGAAACTCGAGCGTCTGACTGGCGCGAAGATTCCCTTGGTGCAAGCCGATGTGCGCGATGATCAAGCGGTGTTGACAGCATTGAAAATTCATGAGGTCGAGGCCGTGATCCATCTGGCGGGACTCAAGGTGGTGGGTGAATCCTTCACTGATCCTCTGGAGTACTATGAGGTCAATGTTCACGGTACCGCCGTGTTGGCTCGTGCCCTTGAAGCGGCTGGGGTGTTTCATTTGGTGTTCAGTTCCAGTGCTGCCGTCTACGGCAAGAGTGATACGCTGCCTGTCAACGAATCCCAGCGCCTGGATCCTGCGCACCCCTACGGCCGTAGCAAGTGGCATGCAGAGCAGATACTGGCCGACCTGGCCGCCAGTGATGAGCGCTGGCATCTGGTGGGCCTGCGCTATTTCAATCCAGTGGGCTGCCATCCCTCCGTCCTCATTGGTGAGGCTCCCTCGGAGATTGCCAGTAATCTAATGCCGGCAGTGGCTCGAGTGGCGGCGGGTTGGCAGTCTGAGGTTGAAGTTTTCGGGCAGGATTACCCCACGGTGGATGGTACTGGGGTGCGTGACTTCATTCACGTGATGGACCTGGCACAAGGGCATCTGACTGCCCTGGACTACCTGGTGCAGCATTCCGGTTGGGACGTGTTCAATTTGGGTACTGGGCGGGGCGTGAGCGTTCTGGAGCTGATTGCCGCCTTCGAACAGGCCTGTGGGCATTCGCTGGCTTACCGCATTGCCAGCCGTCGTCCCGGAGATATTGCAGCCAGTTTTGCCGATGTGACCAAGGCGCATCAAATCCTGGGCTGGGTGGCGCGTCATGATCTTGCAGACCAATGCGCCAGTGCCTGGGCTTGGCAACAGGCCCTGTCTGCTGCTCCCTCCTGAGCGATGGGCGATCCGTGATGGTTCGACGGCTGATCCGCATCCTTCTGGCCGGTTGCTTGTGTCTTGTGATGATGCCCTCTACAGGGGCCGAAACAGAAAAACCTGCGCCACAGGTGGCCCTCTATCTGGGACCGCACCCCCCTCTGGATGAATTGCAAGCCTTCGACCAGGTTGTGCTGGATCCACGCCAAGTCGATTTGATGGCTTTGGACCGGTCGCGTTATGAGCATACGCTCTGGCTGGCCAAAGTACCTGTTCCCTCCGATGCTTCCGAGGCAACACTGACTGTTTGGTTGGATGGGCAGATTCAGCCTTTGTGGAATCAAGGGTTTCGGGGTTATCTCCTCACCCTGGCCTCCGACTCACTAACTCCATACCCCTCTCAGGAGAGTGCCGCGCTTTCATCTCGGGTGCTGGCGGCGGCTCTGACGTCACTGCGCGCGCGCTTTCCCCAGGCGACCCTGCTGTTGCAGAATCAGACGGATTTTGTAGTGCAACATCCGGGATGGGTGCAGGGACTAGTACTGGATTCCTTGGTGCGATCCTACCATCCGGCAGGCTGGCAGATGGCCCTCGATCCCCAACGACAGAAACTCAATCTGCAGATCGTTCAGAATCTGCACCAGATGCAACCGGCTTTGAACCTCGTGGACGTGGAATTTTGTGCCCGTCAGGACCGCAGTTGCAGGCAGCAGGTGGCCCGCCAGGCTATCGACTTGGGATTGAATCCTTATGTCACGGATCCGGAATACCGGGTCGTGGGTATCGGGCGCGTGGAAGTCCTGCCACGGCAGTTGCTGGTGCTACAAGCGCTAAACCCTGGAGACCCCCCCGAGACGGGGACGGCTGCCAGAGTGTTGGGCATGCCCATCGACTATCTGGGTTATCTGGCTCGTTACGTCAACGTGAACGATCAGCTGCCAGAGGATATTGATAATGATCGCTATGCAGGAATCGTCCTGTTCGTCGACCACCCGGTCAACCAACAGGGGCGAGTGCGCAACTGGCTGCTGGGGCGCATGGCAGCTGGTGTGAAAGTTGCTGTGTTTCAGAGTTTTGGGTTTGATCTGGATGCTGCGACGGCAGTGCGCCTGGGTTTTACAAAAGTCCCATTTGCCCTTCCCACAGGCAGTGTTCCCCGGTTGGAATACCTCGACCCCATGCTGTCTTTCGAGCGTCCCCCGCAACTGACCAGTGACGATGTGCTCGATCTACATGCGGGTCGCGATATCAGGGTTTTGGGCCGGGTTGGCATTGCCAACCAGCACAGTGACTTGGCCGGGTTGACGCCTTGGGGAGGGTATGTGTTGGCGCCCTTCTGTCTGACCCAGTTGACTGGAGATGATTTGCAGTACTGGGTTGTGCGGCCGCTCGAGTTTCTGCGCCAAGCGCTGGTGTTGCCTGCCATGCCGGTCCCAGATGTCACCTCGGAAAACGGACGCCGGCTTTGGTTTACCCATGTGGATGGAGATGGTTTCATTTCGCGCACGGAGTTTTCCGGCAACCAGTTGTTTGCCATCGATGCTCTCATGGAACGGGTGTTCAAACGTTACCCGCTGCCCATCACTTTGTCTGTGATCGAAGGAGAGATTAGTCCACGGGGGCGTTATCCCGAGCTGTCTGCCCACATGCAAGCCATGGCTCGTCAGGCCTTTGCCCTGCCCCAAGTAGAACTGGGATCCCACGGCTACACCCATGTGCTGGACTGGGTGCGTATTTTGGAGCCTGGAGCCCGACTAGACCAGCAAGTGTCCATTCCCCTGCCAGGCTACGCGTTTTCCTTGGAGCGTGAAATTGGTGGGAGTATCGATTACATTCGGCGTGAATTGGCCCCACCAGGCAAGCCGGTGCGCCTGATGCAATGGAGCGGAGCGGCTAACCCCACGGCAGCAGCCCTACGCTTGGCCCGACGGGTTGGAGTGCTCAATATCAATGGGGGATATACCGCGCTCACTTCCTCCAAACCTTCCTGGACGCTCATTTCGGGAGTGGGAATCGACAAGGGAAATGGCCTGGAGGAAGACGATACCTTCCAGATTTATGCCGCCGCAGTGAACGAGAATATCTACACGGACGATTGGACACATGCCTTTTATGGCATGCAACGCTCCCTGGAAACCTATGCCCTGACGGAAACCCCGCTGCGGCTGAAACCCGTGGATTTATATTATCACTACTATTCCGGCACCAAATTGGCTTCACTGGCCGCCTTGCAGCGGATCTACCAACAATTGCTGCAGCAGAACCTGTTTCCTGTGTTTACCTCGGCGTATGTTCAACGGGTGCTGGATTCCAGGCATGCTGCCATTGCGCGTATGGGCTCGGACTGGCGTGTTCGCACGGGCCCGTTCCTGCGCGAATTGCGTTTGCCATCCGGACTCTATCCCCAATGGAATGGCGCACAGGGCGTATTGGGGTATGTGGCTGGTCCGGGTGGAGTCTATGTCCATTTGGATCGATCCGAAGCAACTTTCACGGTGGCGTCAACCCCGCCAAGCCCATCAGTTCCCTACGTGGCGTTGGCCAATGGCGAGATCCACCAGACGCAGCGCTTGCGGGACGGTCGGATGCTCGATTTTCAGTTGATGGCATATGGTCATCCACAAGTGCAATTGCAAGGCATCGAAGGCTGTCAGATTCTTGCCGATGGCCAGAAACGTATGCCCGACAAGGCCGCCTCCGAAATGACACTATCTTGGCCCTTCGAGGAACGCTTGCCGATTGCCACGCACCACGTCGAGGTGGACTGTGAATGAGCAGCGCGAGGCCCTGACATTGCCTTGGGTCTTGCTCGTTCTCGTACTGTTGATGCTGGCACTTCTAATCTGGTTATGGCAGGATGCTGGACGTCGAATTGGCGCTACAAATCAGAGCCAGCCCAGTGAAGTGGCTGCAGCCTATCTGCAAGCCGAGACGCAAACCCTGACCGATGGCGCACCAAACTTGCCGGCCTTGTTGGAACGCTTGGCGCAGACCAACTTGGCGCTAGGACATCTGGAGCGTGCCGAAGGTGCCATCCGGCGACTGGAACGCCAACCCGGGACGGGTTCTCGGGAGGGCGTGCTGTTATTGCGTCTGGAAGCACAACGTACGGCTTTGTTTCGTAGTCCCCCTGGGAAGGCCCAGCGGCTAGCGCTTGTCCGACAACTGGACGCGTTATGGCAGCAGGTGCCCCAGGGGCGTTGGACGGGTCCTCAGTTGCTGATTCTGTGGGACCTGGCACGGAGCGTGGATGCCTGGCAGACGCTGCAATGGCTCAACCTGCAGTTGGATCCACTGGATCCGGGCCATCGCGTGGTTCGCTGGCGCGAAGTGGCGCGCAGTGCGCTGAGTCAGGGACAATTTGAGGCGGCATCTCAAGCCGATTTTATGATCCAACGCTTGGCGCTGGACCCAAGCCAGCAGCGTCAAGCATTTCAAGCCGGGCTGGAGGCACTCCTGGCGGGAAACCAAACTGCGCGGGCCTGCCTGGCAGCGCAATCCCATCTGCCAGCACTGACTCCGGATAGTGCCACGTTGACGCTGGTTTTGCGCGTGGCGCTCATGGGAGAATGCCATCAATTGGCTCTGGATATGGCCCGGCGCCTGATGGTGTTTAGTCAGACCGCCGGAACTTTCTCCCCAGCCCGGGGGGAGGTTCAGCGTGTCAATCGCTGGGCTGTGCATCGGCTTTCCTGGAATTTCGAGCGCTCGGGGCTGCAGCGTGTCGCGACGGATTTGGCACCCCCCCCATTGCCCGATGGAACCTACGAATTGATGTACGAGGCTTTCGTGCAAAACCAGCAACTGCCGGAAGCCATCCGGCTGGCTCACAAGGCCCTGGAACATCACCTAAACGATGAGCGCTGGGAACATCGCCTGGCTCAACTGTATGAATGGAACGGTCAACCGCGCCTGGCATTGGAGCATTGGCTGATAGAGGCACGCCACAACCAGAATCCCGAGGCTTGGGAGCGGGTTACGCAACTGTCACGACAACTCAACGAAGTGCCCGTCTATCTGGAAGCCTTGCAGCAAAGTCTGCGGTTTCACCCGCATGCAGGCCTTTTGATCAACCAGATTGTGGCCACCCAGGAACGACTAGGGCAGCCAGAACAGGCACTGGCTACGCTCAAGGATAATGCGCAAGGATCATTGCGGGTACCCTTGCTGGAGCATTATGCGCAACTGGCTGTTATCGTGGGGGCCGATGACCAAGCACGAGCCACCTACGAGACCCTGCAGCAGGAATTTGGCGCCAGTGCGTACTACGCCATGGCACTGGCGGATATCGACCAGCGTCAGGGTCATCTGGAGCGGGCCTTGGCGGACCTGGAAGCCGTGCGCCCGGAAATGGATCATGACCCACGGGACGCCCCTTTTTGGCGACAGTACGCCGACCTGGCCATTCTCAATCACCGTGAGAAACAGGCCGATCAGGCCTATCGAAACCTCCTCGACAGTGGTCTGTTTGCCCTACCCACTGCCGCCAACCCCTCCACCCAAACGGCCGAACAACGTGCTGCTCTGTTGGATGATCTGGGGCATCTGCAAGCCTTCTATGCCAACTACCCCTATGATGCGGCGCGCTTGCATGAACTGGAGTTTCGTCTTGCCGGGCACTGGGAAGCCCTGCAATCCGCGTTGGAAACGTACATGACCATTGGCGCCTGGGGACGGGTGGAGACCCTTATGAACCAAATCACCTTGGCGCAGCGCCAAAGCTTTAGTCGCTATTCGAACTGGCGGGTCTTGCGCGCCCGATACGAGCGTCATCTGGGTAATGCGCGGGCGGTCAGTGCCAATCTGCGCCAGGCCTTGGCGTTGGCGCCCCAGTCGGAGGGAGAGCGAATCAATTTGCTCTGGGCCCTGATCGATCTGGACAGACCCCGGGAATTGCGTGAAGCCTTGCGTCGCTGGGAAGGCTCAATTCAAAATGCTCCAGTGTATTTTAGCGTGGCCAGTGCCGGTTATTTGAAACTGGGAAAGGCGCGCATTGCCTTGACGTATTTGTACCGCCTGTCAACTGCACAACGCTCTGACCCCGCTGGGCTACTTCTGATGGCCGAAGCCCAGGAGCAACTGGGTCACGACACCCAGGCCTGGCGTCTGCGCCGTCAGGCCTGGCGCCAGTTTGTGCAGGCGCTGCAAACCGCTGCAGGCGCCGCAACGATGACGCGCTCGCGGGTTGGGCATGCCCAACCCCTGTTTGGGTTGGAACCACGGGAGGCGCTTGCAAACCCCGAGGCACCAGATCTTCAGCGCGCAGCCCTGGGACCCCTGTTCCAGAATGGAGATCAGGCCCTGGGCAGCTATCGTCGACTGTTGCGGCAGGTTCTGTCTTATCAGTCCTCTGGCGCGATCCCTGGATCGCATCTGGGGCCCATTGAGGCGCTTCAGGATAACCTGGGCATCGAGGCGCAAACCTGTCCGTCCCTGCTGTCGCTGGCGAAAAGTGCTGACTGGGCCCATCAAATCAACTGTGTCGACCCTACTGCCGTGCTGGAACTCTTCATCGCATGGGCCGTAACACTCGACGCCCAGGATCTGGCACTCCGTCTGGAGCGTGCCTCTCGGTTAACTCATGATCCGGCCAATTTGCATTTGAGTGTAGCCATGCTGACCCAAGATCGGGATACTCTGACGGCGCTGATCGATGATCCAGAGCGGCTTCAAGCCGCACCCCGAAAACTGGAGGTTCTGCAGCGCTTGGGAAGGACTTCCCAATTGCAGACGGCGGCCTTCGAGGCCGTGACCGAGGCTCCGGATGCCACGGATCTTCAAAGCACTTTGCGGGGTTTGTTGCTTGCGCCGGTTAGTTTTCTGGGGGAGCGAACCGGGCCGATGACCAATGCCTACTGGAGCCCAATGGATAGTAATTCGCCCAATCTGGTGTTCCAAAGCAGCATGACGCGCTGGAATTCGCTGCAATACCAGGAGCATGCCCTGGGTTGGGAAGATTGGCTGAACGCCGAATGGGGAATCGCTCTGGAGAGTGTTGAACGGCAAACCCAGTTGACCGGGGGGGCTGATTTGAGCCGTGTCCCTTCTCGAGACTTGAGCAACATTCTGACCCTGCGCGATCATCTGGCCGATTACGAATGGCTGTTTTCTGTGGGGGAGCGCCGTACGGATTATCTCAATAACACGTATCTGGCCAGTGTTCAGACGCAGTCTGATCCCGCCTTGCGTACCCGGTTGACCGTGGGCTGGCATCAGTTTTCTGGCTTGACCCCAGCCTTGCAGGTGGCCGGCATGAAGGATCTGATCGAACTGGACGGAGAATGGGATCTTTCCACTCGCACCTATGTGCAGGGCACAGTGGAAGTTGACCGGTTTTCCGGGCAAAACGGGTTATCCTTGGGGCATGGGGATTTGGGGACGGTGGAGATGGGCTATCACCTGTGGGTCGAACCTACCGATCTGACTGCCCGGGTCATGACCTTTCAGGGGCAGAACCAATCCAGTGGCCAGCCCTTGGGAGAGTTGGTGCGTTACTTGCCGGGTGATGTACGGGGCCAGAATCCCTTTGCACTTCCGGAAACGATTGCGCAAACCGGTTTCCTGTTGAGTTGGAATGGCGTGGTACGAAACGCCCAATCGCCACGGGGCGACTGGCAACCCTATGCGGATGTAGGAGTCATTCATGATCGACAAGGCGGCGGCATGCCTCAGCTCAATGTTGGTTTGGCGGGGTCTGTGGCGGGGGCAGACCAGGCCAAGATCTATTACTTTCATGTAACGACTCCGGGTAGTTCGCAATCGTTTAGCCAGTTTGGCCTCAATTACCGTTATTTTTACTAGCAGGCTGTGATTCAACAGGGGAGTGACAGAATGATGTCTTTGCGAAAATGGTTATGTGGGTGGGGGTGGGGGGCCGTCCTGGTTTTGGCCGGTTGCTCCACGCTGAATGTGGGAACGGCTCCTCACCTGGCCGATGACGGGCGCTGGGCGCTGTTGCCCATTGCCAATTACACCGAAACGCCGGATGCCGGCGAGCGGGTGGATAGTATCGCAGAAAGCGTCCTGATCCAGCGGGGCATTTCGGGATTGCAGCGTTACCCCCTGCCCGGTGACGAAGACAGTTTTTTGACCGGAGCCAATACCAAGACGCTCAATGCCGCGCTGGATTGGGCTGGACGCGCTGGAATGCGCTATGCGCTGAGCGGGTCCGTGCAGGAATGGCGCTATAAAACAGGCGTGGATGGCGAACCAGCAGTGACTTTAACCTTCAATCTCTACGATTTGCGCACCGGCAGCATCATCTGGAGCGCGACGGGTAGCCGCAGTGGTTGGAGCCGAACCAGTCTGGGTGCCACCGGTCAGCAACTGATTGGACAATTGCTGGCACCGTTGACGGCCCACTGAGTCAGGATTTTCTGGTGAAACACGATCCTCAGGATTTTATCGACGGCCGTTTGTCCACAGCCTTGAGGGTGTCGCGACCATCCTGGGTGATGAGCCCGAACCAGGAGTTGCGACCGCAACGGTTGCTGGAAGTTGCCCTGTTGATTGTCGTGGGATTGCTCCTTTCGGCGTTGGTGCACCCACAGGATCCTTTCTGGGTTCATGGGGACTATCCTTGGGTCTGGCTCATGCCTACTGTGGTGGCCTTGCGCTACGGTGCATCCAGCGGTCTGTTTGGAGCGCTTCTATTGTTGGCTTTGGGGGTTGGCTTGTCGCGCATGCATCTGGCCCCGGTGGATTTTTCCAGTCCTTTTCTGGTTGGTGGTCTGGTGCAGGTGTTGGTTGTTGGACATGTGAGCGATCGCTGGTCCGAGGTGCACAAACGCCAAAAGGGGAGCAACCAGTATTTGACCGAACGTCTGCGGGCGCTCACGACGGCGCATTACCTGTTGCGGGTGTCCCATGATCGGCTGGAGCAGGAAGTGTATATCCGGCCGGTTACCTTGCGCGGGGCAATTGAGCGTTTGCGCGAAATTTTGCCCGTGCTGCAGCCGCCGTCCGCTCAAGAATCTCCATTGCTGGGCAATACCCAGGCGTTGCTGGAACTGCTGTCGATGCTCTTTCAGTTGACCCAGGCCGCCATTTATCCGGTGTCGGATCGGGGGAAACTCTTGCCGCAGCCAGTGGCAACCATTGGACCTGTAAACCCGTTGCAGGAAGACGACCCCGTTCTCGTCCACGCATTGAATCGGAGTCGTCTGACGCATCTGAAGGAGGTGCTGGAGGATTCGCCACAACATTATCTGGTGGCCGCACCCATTGTGACTGACCATACGCCCATCGTGGCCATGCTGGTGGTGAGCGAAATGAGTTTTCTTTCCCTCAATCAGGAAAATCTGGAATTTCTTCAGGTATTGCTGGATTACTATGCGGACAGTGTATTCCAGTCCGAGTTGGTGCGCCCCATTCTGGAACAAGTGCCCGAGTGTCAGTACCGTTTTGGTGTGGAACTGGCGCGCGCCGGGCAGTTGCGTGCGCGCTATGACATCAAGTCGTCCCTGGTGGCGCTGTCTTTTCCCCAAGGGGTGCGCCATGATACGGCCTTCCAGGATGTATTACGCCAGATGCGTTCGCTGGATTTGTACTGGGAAGAAACCACCCAAGAGCGCCAGCATGCTCTGCTGCTCTTGCCGCTGACCCAATTGCCCGAGGTGGATGAATTTCTTCAGCGCATCGACGGCGGGCTGAAAACCCATTTCGAATTATCCCTGGAGGACCCGGACATTCATACCTACACGCTGCTAGTGGACGCAATCAATCCGGCAGGTGAGTTGTTATTGTTGCGTCAGATGATGCGTGCCCTGTGATGATACTGGGTTTTGGGTGGGTAATTCTGGTGGAGTGGGCTCAGCTCACGCTGCTGTGGCGCCTGTATCAAGGTACTTCGCTAGAGACCTACACGCTTTGGCACAGTGCAGGAACTGTACTGCTGACCCTGCTCTATGCCAGTCCGGGTTGGAAGCGGCGGACGACGGTTCACCTCCCGCAGATTTTGTTTACAGGGTTGATGCTGGAATTCATTCCCGTATTCGGGGTGCTGCTACTTCCCGTCGAACAGCTGGTTCGGCGCTGGGCGCGGGGACCAGAACAGCACAGGCCATTGGTGGAAGTGAAGCGGCCATCCTTTGACAACCGCTTGATCGTCCAGTCGGCGCCGCTTGAAACCTCCTTGCTGGCGCAGATGAATCTGACACAGGGTGCGCCGGACTCCCGCATCTCTGGGTTGCTGGTGCTCAACGCCTTGCCCTTGCGCCAGTCCAGTCACCTCTTGACCGAACTGATGCTGGACCCGGAAGATGAAATCCGTTTGCTGGCGTATGGGACATTCAACCGCGCGGAACGGGGCATCATGACGGATATTTATGCCGTGCTGACGCAACTCGAACGCCCGCAGCCCGGGTCGGCCGAGGCCGACCTTCCGTTACGTCATTGGATTCGCCTGGCTGAATTATATTGGGAGCTCATCTATCATCACCTGGTGCAGGGAAGCATGCGGGACTTCATTCTCCAACGCGTTCAGTATTTTGCCCAACGGGCTCTGGCACAGGATTCTCGTTTGGCGGCCATGTGGTATCTACTGGGTCGCTGCGCGCTGCTGGAACAGCGTGTGGAGTTGGCCCGGAAATCCCTGGAACAGGCGCAGATGTATGAGTTTCCTGTCAGTCGTCTGATTCCCTGGTTTGCCGAGGTAGCCTTTCTGCAAAAGCGCTATCACGACATACCGGCTTTGATGCGGCAACTGGGGGTTGGCAACCGACTGCCGACTATGTTGCCGTTGAAGCGATACTGGACCTCCTGATGTCAAAATGGCCCCGAAATCCCTCAACTGCTGTGGATGTGTGCCTGTTGCTGGAAGGCACGTATCCCCGTATAACGGGGGGGGTGGCCCATTGGGTGGCCCATTTGGTGGAGCATTTCCGCGAGTTGCGCTTTGCGGTTGCTTTCATTGGAGGGAATGCCGCAGATTATCCCGCGATTGTCTATCCTTTGCCCGCCAATGTCAGTCATTATGGTGAATGCTTCATTCATGGAACAGATCCCCATCCTCCCGCCCGGCGTTCCCGTGCCAGCCAGGTCACCGTCATGGCCGAAGTGGATGAGTTGCATCAGTGCCTGCATCAGTCGGCAGACAGGACCGTATTGACCCAACACTTGCGGCGATTGCTACCGCTCATGTACCCCGGTCAGGCGCTGGATCGGGAACAATTGTTGCGTGGTCGCGGATCCTGGGAATTACTCACCCATTACTATAAAACTTATGGCCGCGAACCCTCATTCACCGACTATTTCTGGACCACGCGTTTCATGCACCTGCCCTTGTGGCGGCTAGTGGAGTTTTATCAGACGTTGCCCCCGGCACGCCTGTATCATTCCGTCTCTACGGGGTTTGCGGGCTTTCTGGGAACCGTGGCGCGGTATCACAGCCAGCGCCCATTATTGTTGACGGAACATGGGATCTACAACAAGGAGCGCAAGATTGATTTGCTGTTGAGTTCGACCATTCAGGACAGTCGTCAGTTTCTGGAATTGAATCGGGCGCAAATGAGCTACATCCGGGAATTATGGATACGTTTTTTTACTTCCCTGGGTCGGTTTTGTTACGACGCTTGCGATGACATCGTGACCCTGTTCGAGACCAATCGCCAGCGCCAAATTCAAGATGGTGCTGACCCGGCAAAGACCCGCTGCATCTCCAATGGGATCGATGTGCCCCGCTTTGCAGCCTTGCGCAGCCTGCGCCCTGCCACTTGCCCCCCGGTGGTTGCCTTGGTGGGACGGGTGGTTCCCATCAAGGATGTAAAAACCTTCATCCAGGCCATGTTTTTGGCCCGCAAAACCATGCCCGACTTGCAAGGCTGGTTGGTGGGCTCTATGGACGAGGATCCGGAGTACGCCCAGGAATGTCAACAATTTGCGCGCAGTCTGGAGTTATCCGAATTGCACATGCGGTTTATGGGGCATCAATCCGTGGATGCGCTCTATCCCCAGATCGGACTGATCGTATTCAGTTCCATTAGTGAAGGGCAGCCCCTGGTGTTGCTCGAGGCCTATGCAGCCGGAATTCCGGCTGTGGTGACGGATGTGGGGGCACTGCGCGAGATGGTTCAGGGCACCAACCCTCAGGACCGTGCGTTGGGCCCCTCTGGCCGGGTGGTGCCCATGGCGCAAGCGCAGACCATGGCCGAGGCCATTCTGGCCCTGATGACCAATCCGGCGCTGTGGCAGGAGGCCCAGGGCAGCGCCATGGCGCGTGTGGAGCAGTTCTACGATGCGCGCCTGATGGAGAACCAATACCGGGAGTTGTATCAGCGCTTGATTCACGTGGATTCTCCCGTGCAGTGTAAGGGTGGCTGAACATGGCGGGCATTGGTTTTGAAATCCGTAAAATTTTGCATCGCGATAGCTTGAGCAGTGCCCTGGCAGCCTACACGTATGCGGGGTTGATTGGCTCTGGTCCACTGCTCCTGTCAGTGGCAGCAGTTCAGGTCATCAGCCTGTTTGTTCTGGCGGTGGCACCGGGGGATGCTACGGTGGTTCAGTTTCAAGTGTCACTGACCTACCTGATCGATTTCAGTCTGGTAACCACCGGAGGGCTGCAACTGCTGTTTACTCGTTACGTGGCCGACCAGTTGTACCAGCATCGGCAAGAGCACGTTTTGCCCAGCTATCATGCGGTACAGTTGGCGGTAACAGCGGTGAACGGGACACTGGGGGCAGTGCTGGCTGTAACGCTCTTCAATGATTGTGATGGACTGTATCGTGTGTTGATGGTGATGGGTTTTGTGATCTTGAGCAATTTGTGGTGTGGTATTGCGCTGCTATCTGGTATTCGTCAGTACCGTGCGATTATCGGATTGTTTGCCCTCGGGTATGGGGCCACCGTGTTGCTGGCCTTCTGGGGCTTTCCGCGTTTTGGGCTCAATGGCTTGATTGCCAGTTTCGTGGCCGGGCACGCCCTCTTGTATCTGGGGCTCAACGCGCTGATCCAGAAATCATTTCATTCCGCGCAGTTTGTTTCCGGTCGGGTATTTCGACGTCAGTTCAACCAGCCTTCTCTGGCCTTGTTAGGATTGTTGCTGTATGTGGGGAATTGGATCGACAAACTATTGTTCCGCTACCATCCGGCTACCGGGCAACCGGTGATCGGGCCCCTGCATGCCTCCTACCTGTACGACTTCCCGATTTTTCTGGCCTACTTGACTATCCTGCCCGGCATGGCCGTATTCTTACTACGCATTGAAACCGACTTCGTGGAACATTGCAGCGCCTTTTATAAGGCCATCAATCAGGGCGCAACCCTAAACCAGATCAGCGCTCATCGTAATCAGATGGTCAGCAGCATTCGTTCTGGCTTATATGAGGTGTTGAAAATCCAGTCCTTGATCCTCTTGCTGGTCTTTGCCTTTGGGGCAGACTGGATGACAGCACTGGGTATTTCGGCCGAACATTTCACCCTGTTGCGGATCGATGCCGTGGCAGCCAGTTTGCAACTGCTGTTTTTGCTCGTTGTCAATGTTCTGCTGTATCTGGACCAACGTTGGGTCGTGATTCGACTGATGGGTGCCTTCATCGTCCTCAACTTCACCCTGACCAGTTTGACCCTGGCCTTCGGACCCCAGGCCTATGGATTTGGGCTGACAGCAACCAGTTTGGTGATGGTCTTGATAGCATTACTACAACTCAATCACAAACTGGAGTGGCTGGAATTTGACACCTACATGTTCCAATGACCGATTGTTCAGGATCCCATGGGGTCACAAACGCGGCTTCTCCCGCGTCTGTGGGTGGCTGTTGGCAGGGTTGTGCTATCTGACGGGAGGCAGCCATGTCCCGGACAGCGCGCAGGCAGAGCCCTTTCAAGCGCCTTTTCAACACGGACTTGCCCTGTATTACGGTGCTCCCGTTCCCGTGCGGCAATTGGACCATTTCTCCCGGGTGGTGGTGGATCCGGTCAGCGGTTTTTCTCCTCCCCGGGGCTCAACACGCTGGCTGGCCTACGTGAGCGTGGGCGAGGTTACGGCCAATCGTGACTATCTTCAGCTGCTGCCGCCAAGTTGGTTGATGGGCAAGAATCCCGAATGGCAGTCGCAACTCATCGACCAATCCCCCAAGGCTTGGCCGGACTTTTTTGTGGAACAGATCATTGCTCCTTTGTGGAATCGTGGTTACCGGGGGTTTTTTCTGGATACGCTGGATGCCTATCGGCGGGTGGCTCATTCGCCCCACGCCCAGGCCCAACAACGACAAGGAGAGATCCGTCTCCTGCAAGCGCTGCATCAGCGTTACCCCGAGGCCTTTGTGATTCTCAATCGAGGTTTTGATCTCTTGCCCGACACGTATCCCTGGATCAAGGGTGTTGTGGTGGAGTCCTTGTTCAAGGGTTGGCATAACGCCGAGGGGCGTTATTTTGATGTGCCAACCGAAGATCGCCGCTGGTTGCTCGAACGCATCCAGGAAGTGCGCACGCGCTATCCTGTGCCTGTGGTTATCGTGGATTATTGTCCCGATGAGGGACCGTGCCGTCGCGAGGCGCGCCAGTCGATTCTGCAGCAAGGGCTGATCCCGTACATTACGGATGGCAAGCTGTTACGTATCGATGACCAACCAGACCGGTAGGGCTGGAAGCGGGCAGGGCGGTTGTCAGCGAGAAGATCTTTACGCTTTGCGATGGATGGGCGGGTGAATTTTTTGAAAGTGTCCCATGCCTGTTCCACGGGATTTTTCGCTAGACTGGAAAATCTTATGAGTCTGTAAATTTTTGGTGGCGAATCAGGGATTCGAACCCCGGACCTTCGGATTATGATTCCGTCGCTCTAACCGGCTGAGCTAATTCGCCACAAGCGCACATTATAAAGGCTCTCACGGCATTTTTCCACTGTTAGCCTCTTCCCATGGCGAAAGGCTGCCAAAGCATGGCAAAATGCACCACGACAAACGTTTTTCTTGCCATGGGAGTGCAGATGCGATGAGCTCCAATCACCCCTTTGAAGGGTCGCCATTCCAGCCTTTCAAGGGGATTCTCAACGATCCATGCATGCAGGAGGCCGCGTGACCCCATCTGAACGCCCTTGGCTGGCCAGCTATCCGGAGCATGTGGACCCGGATGTCGTTTTGCGTTCCCAGGACAACATCGTGGCGTTGATGATGGCGGCCTGGGTAGCCGAGGCGTTGGCGAGTTCGCTGGACGGGATGCCCTGGGCCTGCTCGTTGGCCGCCACCGTCTGGAGCGCCATGTCGATGCTCCATGCGCGTTCCT
>DAIDKJ010000001.1 GCA_027450105.1 Ferrovum sp. | reverse complement strand
CATGATCTGGCCATGGAACTGGGCAAGGCGGTCCAGATCCGCCGGATGGATACCCCGGAACTCCCTCTGCTCACCCCGGATCAGGCTTTTTTTCTGCGTGAAAACCTCAAGTTACGCCTCATGTCCGCGCGTCTGGGTGCCCTGTCGCGCAATCAAACCAGTTACAAGTCGGATCTGATCGCCGCAACCGCCTGGCTGAACCGCTATTTCGATCGCACGGATAAATCCGTACAAAACGCTCTTGCTACCTTGTCTCAATTGACGAACATCACGGTCAATTCCTCTCTTCCCGATGCCAGCGCCACCCTCAATGCCGTCCGATTGGCCCGCGCACCGCATGAGACCAATCGCTGATGAAAAGCCTGCTTTGGTTTTTGACGCTATCCATTCTGGCCACTGCCATTGCCTTATCGGTAGGGTTCAACACAGGCTATGTTCTCATTGTCGTTTCCCCCTGGCGCATAGAGGTTTCCCTGGCGGTTTTCGTCATTGGCCTGGTTCTGGTCATGCTGGCCTTATATGGTTTTTCGCGTCTGATCTATACCACCGTCAATCTTCCCAGCCGCATCCAGGCCTATCGCCTGCGCCGTACTCGCAATCGTGCCCGCAGTGCCCTGTATCAAGGGTTGACCGCCTACTTCGAGGGAAATTTTCGCAAAGCAGAGCGCCAAGCCGAAATCGCACTGGAAGCCAACGAATCGCCCGCGCTCTGTGCCGTAGTTGCTGCCCGTTCGGCCCACGAACAACGTCTCTTTGAGGTCCGTGATCGCTATCTGGATCGCTTGAACCATGTGGGCCCGGAAGCCCGGTTGATGCATATCAATACGCGCGCCGAGTTGTTGCTGGACGAAAAACGTCATGCCGAAGCACTGGACTTGCTGCGCGAAGCCCATCTCCTGGCCCCGAAACATGTTCGCGCCCACCAGTTGCTGCTGCGTGCACAGCTGGCACTTTCTGCCTGGAAACCGGCACTGGAAACCGTGGATTTATTAGAACATTTGAACGGCCTGGATCCTGCGCAAGCGCTGCGTTATCGACGCACTGCCTGGCAGCAACTGCTGCGACTGAATGCCCATCAAGATAGCGAATTGATGGGCGTATGGCGCTCCATCCCCAGCTCGGTGCGTCTGGACAATGCCCTGGCCCATAGCGCCGCTAGCCACATGATCCATCTGGGCTTACATCAGGAGGCCCAGGCCATTCTGGAGCGCACCCTGGAAAAGAAATGGGATTCCTCTTTAGTGGCGCTTTATGGCGAATGCGAGGGGGAATCTCCCCTGTCACAAATCGAAAAAGCCGAGCGCTGGCTACGTGATCATCCCGATAATGCTGTATTGCTTCTAACACTGGCCAAGCTGTGCATGCGTCAATCCCTATGGGGCAAGGCTCAAAGTTACCTCGATGCCAGCCTGTTCATCGAACCTTCCCCCGAGGGTCTGCAACTCAAACAGGCCTTGTCCGAAAAAATGGGCCCTGGGCGCACCGCACCCTCACGGGTAATGCCGGATCCTGACCCCGAGTATGGGGCTGCATAGGCGTTCTCGCCCTACCACATAAGACCCGAACATTGCTTGCAAACCCCTGTATAGGCTAGAATGGATTGATTCTGCCTGTGTTGAAACGGATATCATACGACCCTCCGAAGGTCGTGTTCCAGGTTCGATTCCTGGCGGGCAGGCCATTTTCGCAATACTCTCGGTGGTTTTCCTCACCCATTATCTGGGCGAAGAAGCGAGCAGCATCCAATGGCAATTTTCTTATCACGACGACCCATGTCCCCAACCCCCATTCAAAGAGATTTCAATCTTTGCTCCGGTAAACTTCAAAGGAATGTCCATGGAAGGAACGAAAAAACCCAAAGGCTCTGATAGCGAACGCAAAATTCTGGAACACGCCCATCGCGGCATGGAAATGCTGGCGGAGCACCGGCCCCGCCTCATGGGCAAACTGCAAGCCTTCATGGCAGAAACCATGAAAGAGGGCATTCTCACCCGCAAGGAAAAAGAACGGATCGCCTTGGGAATGGCGCTGACCCAGCAATGTCACTACTGTATCGGGTTGCACATACGCGCCTGCAAGGCCGCGGGAGTGACGGTGGACGAAATCATGGAAGTGTGCGCCCTGGGCATCATGATGGGAGGTGGACCGGTGCTCACGCACATGGCTGAGGTAGAGCGGGCCTTGAACGAATTTTATCTGGATGAGGACGGTAATCCCGTTTGAACCGGACAAGTGTTCAATAAAGCCTTTGCAAACCCAGGTAATAGGAACCCTGGTTGGTGGCCGACACATTGGTCAACCCTTGTCCCACCGAAAACAGCAGTGCATAGTCCTGCGCAAACGCATAGTTTCCGCCCAGGTTAAACCCGGAGGCAGCCCTTTGGCGGGGTACACTGGCCGTCTGGACGAACCATTCACCACCCCATTGCAGGTGCGGCGTCCACTGATACAGTGTGACCCATCCGGCAGCCCACGCATTTTGACGGGAGGCCCCGGGGTTGAGCCAATAACCACCGCCACCATAAAAGGTCCACCGGCCGCGCTGGGTTTGCACCCACAGAGGCAAATAGGTACTGGATGCCCCTGTCCCCTGAAAACGCAATGCATTGCCCGAGGAAAGTTCGTACAAGGGGTACAAGGCGACCATCCAGTCCTGCGGCTCATGGGAATCAGGCGTCAGCCTGTATTTGATTCCAAGCTCCGTATTTCCTCTTGCATAGCCCTGTTGCTCTGGTGTTGCGTGATAACCCATCTGGGGCATCAGGTGCAATTGCACGCCAGGCTGAATGCCCTCATTGATATCCACTTGTGGCAGATAGGCCGAAGTGTCGGAACGGGACCGGGTCCCGGTCAGAGCAGTATTCACTTCCCAATGACCATACTCCACAGGCTCGGGATCATCGGTGAGAAAAGGGGGGCCCGCTCGTACAACCGAGGTGTGCAGCAGAATCGCCACAAAAACAATCCCGCAGCGCTTCAATGGACCTTGGCCACCGTACAGAAGAGGATCAGTGCATCCATCATCGTGTTGGTTAAATGGGCCTGCGACTCAAAATGAGTGCGCCGGAGTGGGTACAGGCACTGGCGATGGAAGTGCTTGTCGCCAGTGCCTGCAAAACCCTGTGCAAAATGACTAGAACGTAAAGGCAAAATTGGCCTGGACGTAACGTTCCGGCAAGCCAAAGTACAGCGGATTGTTGTTCTGATCGGTCGCGCCATAGGTGGCGTAGATATCGTTCCGGTTGAACAAATTATTGACCTGCAAGCCCAATTTGGCCTGTTTGGCCCAATTCCAACCTGTATCCACTTTATAACTGACATTCAGATCGGTAACGGTGTAAGAGCCAAAGGGAATGTTCCCGTTTCCAGCGCCAGAATTTCTCTCGCCCACTTCCTTGGCAATGAGCGAGGCATACCATTTGGAATCCTCATAAATTGCGCCAATGGCTGCCGTCGTGTGGGGAGTATATGGCAAAATGCTGCCATCGCTGGTGGAGTAGTTGTTGATCCCCAGGTTTCCATACAGACTCAAGCCTTTGACCACCATCCATGTGCCCTGCAATTCTCCCCCATCGTATTTTACGCCCCCCACATTATTGAAGCAGGTGAATATTCCACAACCGTACGAATTGATTTTGTTCGTGAAATCGATACGGTAAAGATCGGCACTGAGGGACAGGTCATGGCTTGTCCAGACTGTTCCCATTTGGTAGTTTTTTGTGGACTGGGGCTGTAACGAGCCCGTTTGCGGGCTGTTCTTGTAGAACAGATTCATATTGGGAGCCATGAATCCCTCGGCATATTCTGCATAGAATGACCAGTTGCCTGACAACTTGTAGTTGGTGGTCAATGCCGGCAACAACTTTGCCCAGCTTTCCGAACTGTTATCCGGCGCACCCGTGCCCTGCTGGACCGCAGAGTTGAAAGAACGCTTGAAGTAGGAATACTTCAAGCCAGGGGTAACCACCCAATTATCTGCCACTTTCCATTCGTACTGCACATAGGGCTGGAGTGTCGTGAGTGTGTCCTGCATCAGCCGATCCGTGTAAGCCAGCATGCCACTGGGGCCACTGACCTGATTTGCCGTATTGTAAGCTTGGTTTAAAGTCCAATCCGTTTCGATTTGGGATCGATTATTGGTTTGATAATCCAGCCAGGCCCCAAAATCCAGTTGGCCGCGCCCAAGCGCTTCTGACATGCGCAGCAAATCTCCCACCGAACGATAATTCATGGTCATGGCCTGCCCTGGCACATCGTTGGGGTAGGCCACTCCTCCCACTACCGTTCCGGTTTGAGGCAAGCCCTGGCCATTGCCCGTGCCCGGATAGGTGCCAAAACCCGGGTTCAATCCGTTATACCCATTGTGGTAATAGGCGTAGGTGTAGAGCTTGTTATCCAGTTGCAATTCTCCGAAATGGGTCTTCAGACCTACATATTCGAAATCAGAGGTGATGTCGTCGTAGTTATAGCCGTAAAAGGCTTGGCTGTTTGGATCGGAGGATAAGCCGTAGTTCCGCCCAAACTGGGCCATTTGCTGAAAGGTTGCACCATAGGGCACATTTTGATTTAGTTTGTTTCCCATGGCCACGAATGTCAGCAGACTGTCTTCGCCCACAACCTTCTGAAACTTCATGAACAGATTTTGCCGGCGTTGGGCACTGTTGGTCAGGTATCCATCGGTCGCAAAGGACTTATAGCTCACGTAGCCCTTGGCATCCCCATAATTTTGCATACTTCCCGTATCAAATTGGGCCCCAAGCAATCGGGTGTTCCAACTGCCAAAGCTACCAAATGCGGTTGTCCCCGGAGCGTTCGTTGGGTTTTTGGAATTGATGGCAATGGTTCCGCCAAAGGTGGAATAGCCAATATTACTGGCATCTCCAGGACCTAAATCCACAGCAACTCCACCAATATCCTGCGCCATGAAGTAGGAGGTGGAATGATGGGTGAAATCATTGGAGTCCCCCCATGGGATCCCATCAAAGGTCACGTTGTATTGTCCATCCTGGAACCCGCGCAAGGTCAGGCTTTGGGTTTCCATCATTCCGGGCCCGTTCGGATCAACGCTATTCACGCTCGGGAGAAAGGAAATGATATCGCTGTAATTGGATCCTGCCGAGGCATTCTCTTCTACGAAATGCTGGCTGATATTAAATACCGGCTCGGTCGTGTCCATCGACATACTGCTGGGGGCTTCGTAGGTTGCAGATCCTTTTCCGGTCACACTGGCTGCCATTGCATTAGTGCCACCACTGGTGGCAACACTGCCAACATCCATGGCCTGATCTGCCATGGCGTTCATGGCAGCAATTGCAGAAAATACCGACAGGACCACGGTGCTCAAAACCCGTTTCTGATGTAATGTATTCGTCACGTCTCACCCCCGGTTTGGAAATCCTTCAAACCGGCGATTGTCTTCATCCCATATTGCAGTTTCTTTAGGTTCACGTTAACTTTTTGTTGCATATCCTGTCCTTGCGATTCGATCGTATTCTCCCTTCACACCACACTCAGCACCTTGAGCTGGCAACCTTCATAAAACTGCAACGATAAATTTGGAGAATGGATCACTTGCTGAACACCTGCCAGATAGGACAACAACGATCATGGATTTAAAGCACTTGATAGATTTGGCCAATGATTCCGGCGGTACCTTGTACCTCATGATTCTTCTGCTTACTTTGGCGTTGACGGTCATCATCGAGCGCAGCCGCTATCTGTCCAACATGATTGAAGGGGGAGAGCGGCTCATCCACACCGTAATTTCCGAGCATCACACGGACCAATCGCGCTGGCGTGCTTTTACGGAAGCGCACCCCAATCTGCCTCACTTGCGTATTGTGGCTGCGGCGTTATCCATCCATGCCGCTCCAACGGCAAACCGTCAGGTTCTGGATGGCCTGCTGGAAGAAGCGGTGTTGCACGAAGTCCCCAAACTGGACCGTTCCCTCTGGATGCTGGACACCATCATTACCCTGGCTCCGTTGCTCGGGTTGTTTGGGACCATTTTTGGGATGTTCAATACCTTCAGTGTGCTGGGTGGCGATCACAACGAAGCCTTGCAGGTTACCTCGGGCATTGCCGAATCCTTGTTGGCAACCGCTTCGGGCTTGGTGGTGGCGATGATCGGCCTGATTTTCTTTAACGGTTTGAATACGCGCATTCGATTGGTGGCCCATCAACTGGAGACCGTGAAGGTGATGTTGCTCAACCGGTTGGATCGTTTACCCCACGCCGCCTAGCGGTCGACTGTCATACGATCTGTTTGAAGGAACCCTTGTGCATGCGCTATTTCGAAAATCGTCGGGCCCGGATCGAGATCATTCCAATGATCGACATCATGCTGTTTTTGCTGGTTTTCTTTGTCATGCTGACGCTGAAAATGATCCCCACCACCGGCCAGACCACCAAACTTCCCGTCAGTCGGACTGCGGAAAACATCCCTGTGCCAAAGCTGCTGGTGGAAGTCGGGGATGACGGTCTCATCACCGTGGATCATCAACCCATGCCCTTGCCCCAGTTGACCGTACGCTTGCAAGGCATGGGCCCAAAAACGGCGGTGACCATTTCTGGCAATCAGTCGGTGGCCCTGCAAAAAATCATGTCCGTTCTGGATGCCGTGAAATCCGCAGGCATTTCGCAAGTATCCATTGCCGCTCGACGGATGGAGTAGACAGAATGGCATCGGCCGCTACACTAGCGCATTTTCCTGAACAACCAAAGAAGCATGTCAGCGCTTTTGCTTATGCGGTAGTGGCAGAGTGCATCATTCTGGTCGCGTTGATCCTGATCAGCCGACTGGATTGGTGGAAAAAGGAATCTCCACTAAAGGAAGTCATGACACTGGACCTGACATCGGTTCCCCCACAACCCAAACCACCCGAACCCCCCAAGGTTCAGCCTCCAGTACCACATCACATGACCCCTGTTCCAAGGCTTGTAACGCCTCCTACGGTGCAACCCGCAGCGCCACTCGTGGAAAAATCCACGGAGCCTACCCCCTTTGTGGAAAAGCCGCCCCTTCAGTCACCACCACAGCCCTCGCCTAACCTTGATAAAAGTGCCGCAGAAATTGCCACCTACGCAGGGCAGATCAGGGCAGCAGTACAGTCAGCGCTCATCTACCCCCAGGCAGCGCTGGCCATGAGTTATTCCGGTCGGGCTCGGGTTGAATTCAGTTTGAAGGATCAGCAGGCCTCTGCTGCCAGGATCCTGATCTCAAGCAAGATCGGGCTGTTCGACCGTGCCGCCCTGGCTGCAGTCATATCCGCAAGCTATCCCGCGCCACCCGCGGCCCTTGCAGGGCAGCAAAAAACCTATCAAGTCTGGGTGGAATTCAATCGCTAGGCGCTACAGAAATCCCAGGGCCCGCCAAGTAGACTTTCCTTAGGCATCACCCCACGGTCGCGGTAACCGCAGCGGATGGACGACACCTGTTCTGGCAATGCCCCCTGCAGTCAATGGGACTTGGTGGCAGCCCGTTGTGGCAGGAACAGAAGACATAAACCCATGAAGAGCAATAGCACGCTCGAGGCCGAGTATCGACTCAACGCCAAGCCACCGGCTGTAACGGGTTTGTCGAGTAAATCACCAACCACGGCGCCGAGTGGACGTGTCAAAATAAAAGCCAACCAAAAGAGGATTGTTTTAGAAACCGCTGAACGAAAATGTGCAAAGGCGATCAGGCCAAGCAACACAGAAAAAATCAACGCACCCCCTTCGTAACCCAAACCTGCAGTGTCTGCCGTCCAGTCACCCAAAGCGGTACCGAGGGTCTGGGAAAACATGATGGTGACCCAGTAAAATCGCTCCGAAGCCGGTGAGTGAATGCTCTCTACGGCAATCGTCCCCAAGCACCGATACCACAGCCCAATCGATGCCAGCAAGAGCAGTGACAGCACACCCACTCCACCGGCATAGCCCATTCCCAAAGAGCGATCGGCAAAGTCTGCCAGGGTCGTTCCAACCGTGGTCGTGGCAATGATGGTGGCCCAATAGACCAGTGGATGGAATTTCTTGACAGAAATCTGTGCCGTCACAAATACGGCGAATACTCCAAGAAAAATGAGCGAACTGTAGAGATAGCCCAGATTCATGGACATGGAAACCGCATCCCCTCCCGTCTCGCCCAGGGTGGTTGCTGTAATTTTAAGGATCCAGAAGCCAAGCGTCACTTGCGGAACCTTTGTCAGTCCGGTTGATTCCGCATTAATCCACCGTTCAGAGCGGCCCATATGGATCATTGGTTGCTGCCTTCATGAGGAAATTCCAGAAACCTGGTGGCTTAACGCCGGTTGGAAGGATGACGAGTTCCCGTATTTTGGCCGGCATCTAGGATCTGCTCAGTCTCTCAAACTTCCGGCATCAAAAGAATCAGCACAAAACCTAATAAGGCAATGATTCCATTGAGGTAGACGCCGGAGTGTACGGCATAGCCTTGAGGAATTTCCACAGGTCTGAGTGTCGCCAACACTTTTCGATACTGGAAAATGGCGCTCAACGCCGTCATTGAACCCAGTAAAATGAAGCAGATCCCCACCCAGTGAGAGGCTCCGTGATGCGCTGTTTGCACATGCTGCAAGGAAAGGAGCTGCAGGAACAAGCCAAATCGCTCGATCATGAACCCAAATCCCATCAGGGTTAAACTGGTGCGATTCCATGCGAGCAAGGTACGTTCTGCCGCAAAAAACACCCTTGGATCATTCAAATCTGACATGATATTTCATCTCTTTCGGCGCCACTGGCAGTATACCGCCAAAGATTGCTGCCTTTGTGATTCGATGCCACTCACTCAAAGCCCGTTGTCTCCCCACGATGCCGGAAGAGCTTGCGTGAATCCCTTGCAGGAACACTTGCCCAACAGACAGGACCCCTTTCTGAGCATCATTGCCCCCCATGACCATCGAGATTAGAGAAGAAGCCGGGGTCCGTACCCTTCATTTTGGTTCGGACTGGATCCAGGGAGCCATGCGCATCGCACGCCCCTGGGCGCTAGAACTTGCCTATACGCGCGACATGCTGCTCTCCTTGTTGTTCCATGAGCAGGAAGTTCCGGCCTTTCCCGAGCAGGTTTTGCAGATCGGACTGGGCAGCGCTTCCCTGACCAAATTCATTCATCGGCATGGACCGCAAACGGTCCAAACCATCGTTGAAATTGACCCGGCTGTGCGCACGGCAGCCCGACAGTTTTTCAAATTGCCCGAGGAATCCAGGCATTTGAAACTCGTCATCGATGATGGCGCTTTGTTTGTTCAAAAATCTGTTTCCTTGTTCGATTTGATGCTCATCGATGGATTCGATGAAAACGCCAAAGCCGGTGCTCTGGAAACCGCTGCGTTTTATCAATGCTGCCGTGCGCGGCTAGCTCCCGGAGGGATATTGGCGATCAATGTGGTGGGTGGCCAGCGCCGTTTACAGCATTGTGTCAGGCAATTGAATTTGGCCTTCGAGCAGCAGACCCTGGTCCTGCCCGCCTGCGACAGCGGCAACAGAATCCTTTTTGCTTTTGCATCCGTTGTGCCCCAACTGCAGTTTCCAACATTACGTGACAAGGCTTCCCGGTTAAAGAAATTTTCAGGCCTGGACTTGTTGCCCACACTGGCCCGACTGGAACAACACCTGCGATCCCCGTCAAAGCCAGATCGTCCACTTGCCCCCCTGCCGGTCTAAGGCCGATGCGCAGCTCCTTACCCCACTAGAAATGTGCTCCCAAGGGTTGCCATCAATCCTTTTTTGAACTCTGGTCCAGGCGCAGAATCAACCATGTCATCACTGAGAACCCGGCACCCAGATAAAAGGTGAAGGAAGACCCTAAACGGTCCCAAGCCATTCCCGCTACAAGACTGGCCACGAGCAGCGCCAGTCCACTCATCAGATTGAAAAAACCAAAGGCTGTGCCACGCAAGTCAGCGGGCGCCGCATCAGCCACCATGGTGGCCAGCAGCCCTTGGGTCAGGCCCATATGAATTCCCCAAAAGAATAACCCTGCTCCAAGCCATAACCAACTCTGTCCGGTAGCCAGCAGCAAGTCAGCCAGCAGCAGCATCACCACACCCCAGTTCAATAAGACGCGATGGGGGATGCGGTCCGACAGCTTTCCAAAGGGGTAGGCGCTGAGAGAATAAACCACGTTCATCGCCACCATGACCAGAGGCACATAGGCCGTGGGAATCCCTTCCTCCTGGGCACGCAACACCAGAAACGCTTCGCTGAAGCGTGCCAGGGTGAAAACCGCGCCCACGGTCACCACCCACCAGTAGGCGCGCGTCAGGTGCCGCAAGTGCTTCCATTGCAGTGGATTGATTCTTTGTTTTTTTCCTGTCTGGCGTGGCTCTTGCACACCAATGAGCAACAACAGAACCGACATCAAGCCCGGAATGACTGCCACCCAAAAGACAGCCCGATACTCGTTGTGCCATTGCAGCATCAAGATTACCGCCAGTAATGGCCCCAAAAACGCACCGATGGTATCGAGGGATTGGCGCAAACCGAAGGCGGCACCGCGCATGGACTCTGGCGTAATATCGGTGATGAGCGCATCGCGTGGAGCGCCGCGCACGCCTTTACCTACCCGATCCAGCAGTCGGGCCGTCAGAACGACTGCGGTAACAGGTGCCAGCGCAAACAAGGGTTTGGTGAGCGCACCCATCCCATAACCCAGCACGGTCAACATTTTGCGTCGACCCAAATAATCGCTCAGCATTCCCGAAAACACTTTCACAATTAGCGCAGTTGCTTCTGCCGTGCCTTCCACGACACCGACGGCCAACACACTGGTACCCAGCACGTCCACCATGAAAAGGGGCAAAAGGCTATGGATCATTTCTGAAGAAATATCCATGAACATGCTGACAAAGCCCAACACCCAAATACTTTTAGGAATTTTTTTTAGCATATGCTCCTGTCACCATGGCGTAACCGCTGGATTTCAGTCATTGTGCCCAAAACCACAGAGGATCTCTATCCCGGGAGAATGTCCGCCAGAAGCCGCCACACCGTGAATATCCCTGGTAAAAATGACCGGGCGCCCACAAAACTTGTGGACGCCCGGCTTTTGGTAACGATCTGTCCGATCGATATGGGGCTAGAGCTTGCTACTAGACGTTTGCTTCAATACCACTGGAGCCGCATTCAATAAGGAGCCGTAGGTAGGGTCGAGGTACAACGGCGGATTGTTGCCCCCCGTGGCAGTAAAGTCGAACATCCCCATCAAACTCCCGGCATTCGCATCAAAGGAACCGCCCCCCAAACGCTGGCTGGACAGCCAATTGTCTTCTATGAAGCGAACGATCGAGGCCTGGCTGATTTGGGTGTGATCCACATAGTTGGCACGCGCATAGGGCGAAATCACTAGAAAGGGGATGCGCGTGCCGGGGCCGCAGCGCCCATTGACCGGTTTCCCACTGACGCCGTTTTGAGCAACGCCAGTGCCACAGATCCCGGGGCCGTTCAGTTGATCCGCCTGAGGATCATAAGAAGCGCTGGTGGGAGCCACATAGGCGTGATCGTACCAACCATCCGAGTCATCGTAGGTCACGATCACAGCCGTGCTCTTCCAGTCGGGTTGCTGCTGCAAAAAGTTGACCACCTGCGTGATAAAGGCCTGTTCGTCCAAGGGGTTGGAGTACCCCGCATGGGCATCCTGGTAGGCCGGGGCTTTCAAGTAAGTGACCGCAGGGTAATTACCCGCCTTGACCGCTGTGTAAAAATCTTGCAGGTCATACTGGTGATTGGCGGGATCCGGAGTTTTCCCGTCCGTCTGCGTAGAATATCCAATGGCTTGCGTGGAACTGGGACGGGCATGTGTGGGATTGGCTGTGGAACTGTAGTACTGAAACCAGTTGTGGTGGGGAATATAGTCGGTAATTGTGGCACCAACGACGGCAGAGTAGGTACTCAATTTGCAACCGGTGGTGTTATTTGCATTGGTAGCACCCAGGTTAAACCCTCCCATGAACCCCCCCCAGGGAAGATTGGCTGCATTCATCAAATCACCAATATTTTTTCCCGTCATCATGATTTGATCGGTTGCACTGGAGCAAACATCGTAGGCCGGATCCACATCATTGATCAGGGAAACGCCGCCTTGGCCGTCATTGATGTAATACGAATAGGCCGCGAGCGTGTACGGTTGTTTGGTGGTAGCCACCAGTTTCACTCCATTGGTTTGCCCGGAGACTGCTTCCAGGGCTCCCGGTGTGGAGGGACCATAGGTGTCGGTGTAGGCGTTATCGTTCATGGCAAAGTGCTGGGCATAATTCCACAGGGCCGTCACGGTATTGCCATCGTAGTATCCCATCACCTGACCAGGGGTTCCCGAACCACCTACCGCACCGGTTGTGGCTTTCCCCACAAATTTTGCAAACAGGTCCATCAAGCCATTGTCGTAGGCTTGCTGCTCGGAGGTATAGGCATGATTCTGATCAGCTGTTGCCGCTTGCGTGCGATCCAACCGATAGGGATTCAACGCGCCAGTCCCATTTCCCGCATTCAGAAAGTTGGGGTTACTGGTGAGCAAGGCTCCGGAAAGCCCATTGACCGCGGGCGTTCCTGCCAGTGCACTGAACTGGGGGGAACCTGCCGAATTCGCGGCGTTGGGGTAGGTGGCAAAGTAGTGATCAAAGGAGACGTTTTCGTTGTAAATCACTACCAGATGCTTGATCGGTGTGGCCGTGGCAAAGGAGTTTGCAGCTGCCAGAGGGTTCGCTACGGTACTGCTACTGCTGCCGCCACAGGCGGCAAGAACCAAGGATAAACTGGCGACAGTGAGGGGCATGATCGGGTATCGTAACATGATTTCTCCATAGCTTCGGGGCGGTAGATTTGGCGATGCAAACCGCGGTTACAGTGGGGCTTGCCTCACCCAGTTTGCCCGGGAGATATGACAGGAGGATGAAGAGGAGACACGACTGGCATCGCGCTCATTTTTGACGCAACGCAAAATATGCACTGGCTCAGACGGAGTACAATGGGGTGGTGCATTTCATCCATTCATTGCAGGGGAGTTTTTCATGACAAAGGTGATTTCCAGTACCGGTTCCTCCACTATCAGGAGAGTGTTCGTTGCCGGGTTTGCGGTCTTGGCCGTGACCCTGTTTCGCGATATGACGGGCAGCACGGTCCACGCGGCCTCTCAGGACAGTGCGGCGATCAAATCAACGGTGGAAGAGCGCATCAAACCAACCGCAGAAGTCAGCATCGCAGCCGCACGGCCGGCAGCGGCTTCGCCTGATGCCTCCAGTTCTGGCGGTTCTTCTGGCGCCGCTAACAAGGTTGGAGAAACCACTTACAACTCCCTCTGCATGGGTTGCCACGCCTCGGGCGCCTTGGGGTCACCCAAATTTGGGGATAAGGCCGCCTGGGCCCCTCGCATTGCTCAAGGGATGGAAACGCTCTACAACAACGCGCTCAAGGGCAAGAAAAACATGCCTGCCAAGGGGGGTAACCCGGGGCTTTCAGATGCCGACGTCAAGGCCACAGTGGATTACATGGTTGCGGCTGCCAAATAGTTGACTTCTTCTTCCAAACAGGGCCCTCATGATGTTCATTTTTGCCCTGCGATGCTGATGCGTCCGCGGTGAGTATTTACGCCATTGGCGATCTCCAGGGATGCTTTGAATCTCTGGAGCTGCTGTTGACACGCCTTCCGCTGCGTTGGGATCAGGACCAATTATGGTTTGTGGGAGATCTGGTAAACCGTGGCCCGCATTCCCTGGAAGTATTGCGTTATGTGAAAGGCTTAGGGTCCCGTGCAGTATGTGTTTTAGGCAATCATGATCTGCATTTGCTGAGTGTTTCCGAGGGATTCGCCCCCCTTCACCACGGTGACACTTTGGAAGGCGTGCTTGCGGCCAGTGATCGGGGCGAGCTCCTGGAATGGCTACGCCAGCGTCCCCTTATCCATTGCTCACACGGCTACACCATGGTTCATGCCGGTTTGCTTCCTCAGTGGGATATCCGCCAGGCCAAAGAACTGGCTGGAGAAGTGGAACAAGCGCTGCGCTCGGCATCCTACCGGGAGTTTTTGAAAGAGATGTATGGAAATCGACCCCATCGCTGGTCCAAGGGGCTCACCGGCATGGACCGACTGCGCCTGATTACCAATGCCTTGACGCGACTGCGAATCTGCTCTGCGGATGGCACCATGGAATTTGCGCACAAGGGCGCCCTGGGCGATATCCCCAAGGGATATATGCCCTGGTTTCACGTACCGGGACGCCGCTCAGCGGGCGAAAACCTGATCTTTGGGCATTGGTCTGCCCTCGGACTCCATTTGGACCAGCCCTCTCGATTATTGGCATTGGATACTGGCTGTCTGTGGGGAGGCAGCCTCACTGCCGTACGTTTGGATGACCTCGCCCTGTTCCAGGTGTCCTGTCCTCGTCGCTCCCACCATTAAGGCCCGTGTGTGCTGTTCCAGCACCAGCGCCAACTCCCGTCGATGTTGCTGCAAGGGGTGGGTCATTGGCCCTATCCGAATGTCCACTATGGCTGCTGGTCCGTTAAGGATTTTGAGCAGAGATTCCACAAATGTCATGGAGCCAACGAATGGCAGATGAGGGTTCGCTTGCCCATCAGACAGTTTATAATGGATGAATATAGGAAGAAGTGGGCGCTTACTATCTATCGCAGCTTGAAGCATTGGGCTTCTAAAGGGCAATACGGTTTGGCCATCGGAGGTAGTGGACTCGGGAAACAATCCCAGACTATCGCCTTGCGCCAAAACGGACTGCATTTGGGCGCCAATTTCCGCCGTTTGTCGACGTGAAGCACGCGCCAAAAACAAGGTGCCCGTGCGAGCAGCTAGCCAACCAAATACCGGCCATGCTCTGACTTCAGATTTAGAGACAAAGCGGACAGGGTAGAGCGCCTGGATAACAAAGATATCAACCCATGAGACGTGATTGGAGGTTAACAGGACGGGAAACTGATCCGGGGATGGCAACGCTCCAGACACTCGCCAGTCAATGCGCAAAATCCGCAACAGTTGCCTGGCCCAGCGTTGGATGGCCTGGTTGCGATCCTCTCGGGCAATTCGCGGCAGTATCCAAGCTGTGACCAATACTCCTCGCAGCACATGAGTACTAACAAGAAACAAACGCAGAGTAAGCGCTAACTTACTCATGAATCCATGTCGATACCAAAGGCTTGCTGAAAACGCAGAGAGATCTCGGAACGCGTGTAACGGTGGTTTTGTCCACCCCGATGGGCAATTTTCAAAGCCCCCATCAAGGAGGCCAAGCGTCCCGTTTTAGCCCATGGCCATTGTCTGGAGAGACCGTAAATCAAGCCGGCGCGGTAGGCATCACCACAACCCGTAGGATCTGCCACAACTTCCGGACGAACAGCAGGAATGCTGATCAATCCTTCTGGAGTATGGATCACGGATCCCTCGGCGCCTTTGGTCACTACGGCCGCCTGTACCATGGCCGCTAACTGTTCGAAGGAACGGCCTGTTTTTTCACACAGCAAGGTCGCTTCATAGTCGTTCACAGCCAGATAAGAGGCCAACTCTAAAAACGCCAGTAACTCGCCACCCGAAAACATGGGAAGCCCCTGGCCGGGATCGAAGAGAAAAGGAATCTGCGCCGCAGCAAACTGTCGTGCGTGCTGCATCATGCCCTCACGACCATCCGGTGCAATCAGGCCAAATCGCACCTCCTGATTATCGGGGACGTGATTCAGGTGTGAAAAATTCATGGCGCCAGGGTGAAATGCCGTGATCTGATTGTCATCCAGATCCGTCGTAATGAAAGCCTGCGCAGTATAACTGTCCGGAATCAGCCGAATGAATCCCTGATCGATATCCAGATCTCTCAAACGTTGGCTATAGTCTGCAAAATCACGCCCAGCAGTTGCCATGATCATGGGGTTTTCACCCAATAATTTCAGGTTATAGGCAATATTTCCTGCGGTTCCGCCAAACTCCTTGCGCATTTCTGGCACTAGAAAAGCCACACTTAGAATATGTATTTTCTCGGGCAGGATGTGATGTTGAAACCGGTCTTCAAACACCATGATGGTGTCGTAAGCCATGGACCCACAAATCAATGTCTTCATCCGCGCAAAACAGCCAGAGCAGCCTCATAGTCCGGCTCATTTTTGATTTCCGGTACGAGTTGTGCGTGGAGCACCCGATTGTTTTCATCCAGAACCACCACCGCTCGCGCCGTCAAGCCTCGCAGGGGTCCGTCCGTGATATCGACGCCATAATCGCGATGAAATCCCGGGGCGCGAAAGGTGGATAAGGTCACAACCCCCTCCAGGCCTTCAGCCACACAAAAGCGGGACATGGCAAAGGGGAGGTCGGCAGATATCACCAAGACCACCGTCTGGCTCAAACCAGCCGCAGTTTCATTGAATTTGCGGGTTGAAGTGGCGCACGTGGGAGTATCGAGACTCGGCACGATATTGAGTATTTTTCGCCGTCCGGAAAATGTTGCGAGAGAATTTTCTGCCAGATCTTTCCCAGTCAAGGAAAAATCCGGGGCGATCTGCCCCACTTGGGGGAATTGTCCTGCCACTGTAATGCTGTTTCCAGCCAAAGTAACCGTTGACATGTTGTTCTCCTATTCCATGAATGCGTGATATTGCTCGACAGTGAGCAGCTGCGCAACCTCTGCCGGGTTGGCAGGATGCAGTTTAAACAACCAGTTGTCGTACGGCAGGGTATTAAGTACTTCAGGGGTTTCACAAAGCGCTGCGTTTACCCCCGATACCACCCCCGCTAGCGGGGCCTGAATATCGGAGGCCGATTTGACCGACTCCACGACAGCGCAAGACGCTTGAGCTGCAAGAACCTGGCCCACGCAGGGAAGTTGAACAAACAGAATATCTCCCAATTGGTTCTGGGCAAAATCCGTAATGCCTACCAGAAGATCGCCAGATTGCTCCGGCAAAACCCACAGGTGGGTTGGGGTATATTTTCGGTCGTCAGGATCGGACATGGCACCGGCTCCAGGTGAAGGTTCAGCGCAGTATAACTGATCCTCCTCCCATTTCGTCACCTTCACCCCGCAGTGCACAGGCCCGTTTCAGGTTTTTGGACTGCGCTTGGATGCAATCCGGAAGCCTGACAAACAAACCCAACCGTCAGACTTGCCCACGACTTGAAGGGCGCAATGGGGCGCATAGGCTGCAATGACCTTGTCAGACTGGCGCGTCAATATTCCCGACAGGGTGATCCAACCTCCTGGTTTGAGATATTGCATCAACAAGGGTGCCAGCATGATCAGAGGGGCTGACAAAATATTGGCCACGATCCCATCAAAGGGTGTGGCTGTGGAGAGTTGTGATGGCAGTAGAAACACGCAAGAAGCCTGATTTCTGAGCCCATTGGCGCAGGCCGTTTCTACCGCCACCGGATCGATATCCACTCCCACCACTGGGTTTGCCCCCAGCAGGCTGGCGGCAATAGCCAGGATTCCAGAACCACAACCATAATCCAGCAAGGACTCCTGGGACAAAGCAGGATGCTCGGCCAACCAGCGCAAACATAATTGTGTGGTCGGATGGCTTCCGGTACCAAAAGCCTGTCCCGGATCGAGGCGGATGTTCACCGCATGAGGGTCTGGCGGTTGGTGCCAGGTTGGAACAATCCAGAGTTTTGGCCGCACTTCGATGGGATCAAACTGGCTTTGGGTCAAGCGCACCCAATCCTGATCAGCCACCACGTCAACCTGCCAGGCAGGCATATCCCGAATCCCGCTCAGTTCCAGGGCTTGATGAATCAGCGGGTTTTCATCCCGTTCCAGAGGGAGCAGCGCATCCACCAGACAATGGGGCCAAAGCGCTGCAACCCGTTCACCGGGCTCACCAAAGAGTTCCCACTCTCCCGCAATGGCCAGATTCTGTTCAATGCTGGCGGCCAGAGCGCCACAGGCCATCAGCGCATCGGAAAGCGCTTCCGCCTCCCCGCTGGAGACTTCAATGATGACACGCTTCCAGGCCATGATTACAACTTGCTTTTTGCCAGCTTTTCTTCCAGATAGTGGATGCTGGTACCGCCCTTCATGAATTCCTTATCCATCAACAGTTGCTGATGCAAGGGAATGTTTGTTTTGATGCCTTCCACCACCATCTCGGACAGTGCGATACGCATTCGGGCTAGCGCCTGCTCTCGGGTTGCACCGTGGGTCAGCACCTTGGCAATCAGGGAGTCATAGTAAGGAGGAACGAAATAGTTATGGTAGATGTGTGAGTCTACCCGGGTACCTGGTCCACCCGGTGCATGATATTGGGTAATCCGCCCGGGTGAGGGAATGAAGGTAAAAGGGTCTTCGGCATTGATTCGGCATTCCAGGGCATGCCCTCGCAACAGAACGTCCTTTTGGCGAATGGCCAATTTTTCGCCGGCCGCAATCCGGATTTGCTCCTGGACGATATCCACACCCGTGATCAACTCGGTCACCGGGTGTTCCACCTGCACTCGCGTGTTCATCTCGATGAAATAGAATTCACCGTTTTCATAAAGAAACTCAAATGTTCCAGCACCCCGATACTTGATTCGTTTGCACGCGGCAACGCAGCTTTCACCGATTCTTTGACGCATTTTTTCGGTAAGCCCCGGAGCCGGTGCTTCCTCGATGATCTTCTGATGCCGCCGCTGCATGGAGCAATCGCGCTCGCCCAGATAGATGGCATTGCCGTGCTCATCGGACAAGACCTGAATTTCGATATGCCGCGGCTGGCTAAGATACTTTTCCATGTAGACCGTATCATTGCCAAAGGCGGCACGGGCCTCACCACGTGTCAGGTCCAGAGATGACAACAGGTCCTCTTCCTTATCCACCACACGCATGCCACGACCACCCCCACCGGCCGCTGCCTTGATCAACACAGGATAGCCGATCTCTGAGGCAATTTTTTTAAGCTCCTTGGGATCTTCCGGTAACTGTCCCTCAGATCCTGGAACAACTGGAACACCGGCGGCTTTCATGGCACTCTTTGCGCAGATCTTGTCACCCATCAGGCGAATGGTTTCGGCCCGCGGCCCAATGAAAACAAATCCGCTATTTTCAACCCGTTCGGCAAAATCGGCATTTTCCGAAAGAAACCCATATCCCGGATGAATGGCCTCAGCCCCGGTCACTTCAGCCGATGCGATGATGGCAGGAATATTGAGATAGCTCAGTTGCGAAGGGGGAGGGCCAATACACACGGATTCATCGGCCAACACCACAGACTTGGCATCAGCATCCGCCTCCGAATGTACGGCCACGGTTTTAATGCCCAACTCGCGACATGCGCGCAGCACGCGCAGCGCAATTTCGCCCCGGTTGGCAATGAGAATTTTCTCAAACATGGTCGTCGTTATCTATGAGGCGGTAGCCACGATGAACAAGGGCTGTCCGTATTCGATCGGCTGCCCGTTGTCCACCAAAATCCGCTTGATGCTTCCTGACACATCGGATTCGATTTCGTTGAGCAATTTCATGGCCTCGATGATACACAGCGTTTGCCCCTCGGAGACACTTTGCCCAATTTCCACAAATGCGGGCGCCCCAGGTGAGGGAGAGCGATAAAACGTCCCCACCATGGGTGATTTGACCACATGACCCTCTTCTTCCATGGTTGGCTTGTCAGCCGGTGCAGGCGCCTCCACGGTGGGTGTGGGCCCTGCGGGAGCCTGTGGTGCATACGCATGAATCATGTGCGGCGCTGCCATGAACGACTGATTTGCAGGAGAAGCCTTGGCAATTCGGACCTTTTCTTCACCTTCGGTAATTTCCAGTTCGGCAATACCCGACTCTTGCACCAGATCGATGAGTTTTTTAAGTTTACGTAGATCCATGTGACCCCTTTAATTCCAGCAAATAGTCGAGAGCCAACTCATAACTCCGTACCCCCAGGCCGGTAATCACTCCTATGGCACAAGCAGAAAGGTAGGATTGATGGCGAAAGGACTCACGTGCATGAACATTTGACAGATGCACCTCGATAAATGGAAGACCAACTGCCACCAAAGCATCACGCAAAGAAACGCTGGTATGAGTAAGGCCTCCGGGATTGATCAACAGGGCTTCAGTCCCATCCCTGCGGGCCTCGTGGATACGATCGATCAGAGCCCCTTCCCAATTACTCTGGAAAGAGTGGACGACCCCACCCTTGTTTTGGGCCAGTGCAGTCAGTCTGGCATCGATATCCGCCAAAGTAACGGAGCCGTAGATCGCAGGTTCGCGGCTTCCCAGTAAATTCAAATTGGGCCCGTGCAGGACCAGAATGTTGTGCATGGACGAAATTTTCCCCCACTATTGCAGGAGTTGTCCAGTTTTTTAACGAAGTTAGACGCTTTTATTCGTACCACAAAGCTCCGGCGCAGTGCCTGACAAGGTCGCTAAAAAACCACTGACCGAAGGATAGTACCACGTGAGGGAGAATTCCCGTTTGATTCGATGGTTTTCTATTTGCCTGGATTCCCTCATGAAACTCCAGTTCATTTCTCCCACGTGCAAACGAAGCGCCTCCAAAGACAGTCGGGAAGGGGGCTGAAAACCGAAATGCCGTGCCAACAAGGTGTAAAAATCTCCCAATCTCATGCGGGTATCATCCACCACGTTATAAACGCGCTGACTCCCTCCCTTCCACTGTGCGCGCCAAGCAGCCTGCGCTAAATCCAGCGCATGGATATGATTGGTCCAGGGGTCCTGTGATTCCAGCGGCACCGCCACAGTTTGACGCAGCCTCCCCAAGGGCAAGCGTTCTGCCGCATAAATTCCGGGAGCCCGTAAAATCACGATACGACACCCCGTCTGTCGTCCGAAGCGTCGTAGTTCCTGTTCTGCATCCACACGACGTTTGGCCCTCTCCGTCAGGGGTTCAACCGGACGTGCCTCATCGATCTGCTGTCCCTGGCAATCGCCATATACTCCTGTGGTACTGATATAGATCAGGCTCTGTGGTAGACTTTTCCCTTGCGACAGCGCTGCAATCAAATGCCGTGTGCGAGTGTCTTTCAGCCCGACCAATGGCGGTGGAGCAAAATGGAATACAACGGATGCCAACCCAGCCAATCGTTTCAATGTTGCCGGTTGATCCAAATCGCCGCGCAACGGAATCGCGCCCAAGCGCCGCCAGCGCATCGCGCTGTCCTCATCGCGGCAAAGACAAAAGAGCTGCTGTGGTCTTCGCAGGCGTTCCACCATGCGCTGTGCCACATCTCCCGAACCAATTATCAGCCATCGTTGCATATCGTTAAATTCTAGCAGTCATTCAGGAAAAAACATGTCCGTTCATGTCACCATTCAGCCCAGTGGTCACCAATTCAGCGCCCATGAAGGCGAAACCATTCTCCAGGCCGCATTACGTGAGGGCGTAGGCCTTCCTTTCGGATGCCGTAGTGGAGCCTGCGGCAGTTGCAAAGGGAAGGTCCTCAGCGGTTCCGTAGACCATGGCAACTATCAATCCACCGCCCTTGGCCCAGAAGACATCGCCGCCGGTAAAACCCTGTTTTGCTGCGCAAAACCCTTGGGTGACATCGTGATAGAAGCCAGGGAAGTGAGCGGTTTCAAGGATATCCAGATCAAGAAGTTGCCTTGCAGGGTGGAATCCATTCTGCGCCCCAATCACGATGTGGTCATTCTGCGCCTAAAACTACCAGCAACTGAAAAATTCGAATTCATGGCAGGGCAATATATCGACTTTCTTCTAAAAGATGGCAAAAGACGCAGTTTTTCTTTGGCCAACGCCCCTCAAGACAAGGAGTTCCTCGAGCTACATATCCGACATTATCCGGGAGGAAACTTCTCTAACTTCGTGTTCAATGAGCTCAAAGAAAAATCCATATTGCGCTTCGAAGGGCCACTCGGCACTTTTTTCTTGCGTGAAGACTCTGACAAACCCATCATTCTGATGGCAGGAGCGACCGGTTTTGCCCCCATCAAAGGCATCGTGGAATACGCCCGTCACCGCAATATCAAACGGCCCATGAAATTGTATTGGGGGGTCCGCAGCCAAACAGATCTCTATCTGGCTGATCTGGCCAGTCAATGGGAGTCCTCGGGAAATGAGTTCACCTTCATTCCCGTTCTGTCTGACCGTAACCCGGAACAACCTTGGTCTGGACGCACAGGTTTGGTTCACCAAGCCATTCTGGATGATTTTTCTGACCTGTCCGGTTATCAGGTCTATGCTTGCGGAGCGCCCATTATGGTGGAGTCAGGATTCAAAGCATTCACCACGCTGCGCAATCTCCCCGCAGAAGAATTCTATTCTGACCCGTTCACGCCTTCCACTTGAGACGCTTCAGAATACACTGCAGATTAACCCGCGAACATAACGCTGGTTCACGCGGAGAACAGGTCAGTGCGCCTTCTGTGTAACGGCCGCATGGCCGCTTTCCTGCTGGTTTGCCTGAGTCTGTGCTGCAGCTCACAGCTGCAAGCCGCCGGCATGCCTCCAGTGATACCGCACTTGAGCGGAACCACGAATACGCTCATCTCGTGGCGCAATGTCACGGCCAAATCCACCTATGGCATGACTGAAGATTGGCTTTCACGTTATCCACCAGATCAACAAGAATGGATCAAAGCCCCGCGTTGCGCCATTGCCGTTATCAAGTACGAATATGCCACCATCGGCGGCCTGGGTGAACCCACCAATGCCACAGCAGCACTGTTCATACCCAGCGGTCTGGACAATGTCTGCAAAGGGCCCAGACCGCTGGTTCTGTATGCTCATGGAACGGCCATCGACCGACGCGAGGATCTGTCTGCGGTCGACAGCCCAAGTAATCCCGCCCTCCGCTCCGCCAGGAGCATCGCGCTCATCTTTGCTGCTCAAGGCTATCTGGTCATTGCGCCCAACTATGCCGGATACGACCGTTCAACACTATCCTATGCACCTTACCTGAATGGCGCTCAGCAGTCCCGGGATATGCTGGATGCGCTGAATGCCGGACAGCAGCTATTAGCCTTACTCAAAGGGCCCAGTTGGCCCAATAGCCAATTATTCGTTACCGGATACTCTCAGGGAGGCTATGTTGCGCTAGCCACTTTGCGGGCATTGGATCAGCAAAAACGCCCAGCCACTGCGGGGGCCGGCTTGTCAGGCCCCTACGCTCTGGCAGCGGAGGCTGACGAAATCTTTTTAGGCCATGCCAGTCTTGGCGCAACGGTTTATCTGTCCATGGTTGCCAATTCCTATGCCCATATGGTGCATGGCAATATTGATTTATCGCTCCTGTTAAACCCTCGGTTTTCCGGATCAGTGACCCTATTTCCTGAAATTTTACCGCGTGCGGGGTTTGGATCACTGGTTGAACACAAGCAAATTCCGATGACCGCACTATTTCAATCACCTCCCACCGGATTTGAACATCCTGATATCCTGAGCCAGGATTTGATGAATTCCATTGAGTTTGATCCCATCAACTATTTGGTGCGATCTACTTTTAGAGCTTCCTATCTTTCTGATGTCCGTCAGCATCCAGATGGCGCTGCGCCGCCAGATGGCTCCCGCCCGGATTTCACCAGACAAGTGCCCTATCAAGCGGATCGACCTCTCAACCCCATGCGTCAGGATTTAAAGAAAAACGACCTGCGAAACTATATGCCGCGCATGCCGCTTTTGCTATGTGGTGCCCAAAAGGATCCTGAAGTATTCTGGGACCAAGGCGCAGCTACCATGCAAGCCATGCTCAGAAGCCAACAAAAACACACCCATCGAACCATACGCTTTGGTACGCTGAATTTGGACAGTGCAGATGCCATCTCAAATTGGAACAGTACTGGGTTTGATGAAAAAACAAATGAAAGGATGCGCTTGATGGGAAAAATGTTGAGAAACGACTTCATTGCCCATGAATATCATAATCCGTTGAATTCCATGATGCTGCTTTTGAAGGAAGAGGGCTATCATAACGCCATTGCACCGTATTGCACCATTGCCGCACGTGAGTTTTTCAACCAATTCTAGAAGATGTGGGTTTTGAAGATCCGATGTCTGTTGTTTCTGGAGTTTAGTCAACAGGAAGATAAATCATTGGAGCCTTTGCCAAAACGATAGGACTGAAAAAATAACAAGACAATATTATAAGCGTAATAGGCAGCAGTAAATTTCAAATTTGTAACTTCAGTGCTCAGACTGGAAGCAACTTCGAACACAATGAAACATATTCCACACAATGCGTAAATATCTTCCTTGCGTTGTGCCCATTGCCTGGAAAAATAGAACAGTGGCATAAGGAATATGAGCAACGTAGACAGCATTCCCCACACACCCGAACGCACCATATTGGTAATCAACTCATTATGGAATCCGGCCGTCAAAACATAGTGTCTAGTAAATTCACTGCTATAGACTTTCATTTTTTCATCATTTATCTCATCTTTAAACCCATGATCTCCCCATCCTGCAATTGGCTTGAGTTCAAATAAATCAATCCCGATACGAGCAAACGAGATTCTCATGGGAACCGAGGCATCCTGATTCATTGCATTCCATTGGTAGGCTTTGAACTCCTGCAGGGCCAGCTCAAATCTGCGGCTCATGGTGGTATTCATATGCATCGACGCGTATCCCAAAGCACCCATAACGATTAATGACAGCAGAATCCCTTTGGCCCGTGAAACCCTGTAAAAATACAGCACCGCAAGCAAGGTGATAAATGGCACAGCAAGCCATCCAGTGCGGCTCCCTGAGTGAATGGATAAAATCAAGCCACACATCAAGGCACAAATCCTGACGAGAGCAATCAACAAACGTCGGTATTGATTATCATCAGCAGATGCCAATGGAATGAATAAGCCTATTAAAGCCAACTCGAGTGAGATTCTGCCAAAGGTCAATGGGTCGACAAAATAACTGGTCATCCTGCCAGGTTGAGCCACGGACCAACCACTATGTGGCAGTAACGGCATCGTCACAAAGGTAAATAACAAGGCGCATGGAAATATATAATTCAGTTTTAAAACGTGGTTTTTATGGGTTGCCAGCAAGGCAATAATTATTGGTATTGCCAATAAAAACCTCAATGGAGAATCGAAATTTGATAATTCAAACTCCTGTCGGATGGCTTGGCTGATCAAAACGGCCAAAAAGGGCGCTGTCATGGCAAGGCAGATAGCAAGGACCCATGGCTGACGCACGATATCAAGCAGATTAGCGTGATCTGTGAGAGATTTTCTTGATATTAGAATAACGATGGAAATGAGCGAGGACAATATGAATAAGCCATCCATCCAGTGCTTTATCGTTAAAATGCCCATGGGTGCCAGTGCCATGGCCATGATAAGTCCATTCTTGAGCATCGTGATATTCATGATCGATTCGCAGCTTTCATGCCAGGCAACTCGATATATTGGTACGACAAATAACTGGCGCCAAGCAAAACTGGAATGATCAACAATACGATACTCCAATACCACAGCAAACCTAGAGCAGGACTCCCAGAGATTCGGTTGACAAATCCAAAAATAATAAACAGCATGATTCCGTGAAGTAAGTACATACTATACGTCATTTCCCCAAGTAATCTGGACGCTCTCCACCCCATTAGTCCAAACAGCGTATTACCACTGGCGATCAGAAAAAATGCCAATGCCAAAAAGAGAATGGCCTCCTCTTGATGCGATTCCGGAAATACAACATATCCAAGCAACAACCCCAACAGGGTAATCCAATGACCCAATCTGGATCCGGCCAGCCCGTGAAGCCATTTTTTCTCCACCAGAATGGCACAGATCAGACCCGCAATGAAAGACTCCAATACCGCCCCATGGGGATGCCAGAGAAGCAAGATGGCAGAAGACATTACGAGCAACGGCCATTGTGGTCGAACACCTTGAGTAAGCGCCAAGAGGGGTAATATGCCGTAAAACCTCCACTCATGGGGTAAAGTCCAGGTAACACCTGCCACGATGATGAACGTGTTTTTAAATCCATTTATATCTGGCGCTCCTTGAATCGTAAAAAATAGCCATTCCACATAATACTTGCATAAGTTTAGAACAGAATCATGTGCTCTATAGTCAGTCTCGACCGCTACGATCACCCCTAGAATAATAATCACAAAAAAATAAACCGGCGTCAGACGATATACTCTTGCCAAGTAAAGTCTACCCCAGTCGATCTGACCGTTTCTGCTTTTAATCAGTTTTGTATAGAATAAAAACCCGGTGATCATGAAAAATAATGCCACACTGCTCGAGCCGAAATTTGCATATAGGGTCGTTTCTGGCGCTTCCCACTTACCCCTTTGCAAATACCCATGCCATACCGCGCAGTGGTGCAAAAACACAAAAAAGGCAAGATAACCTCTCAAGCCATCTATTGATTTTACTCGCGCCACAGGGCCCGACAATTGCGTTTTCCTGCTCAAAATGCTTACGCAGAGCAAAGCCAACACAATGGACAATAAGGCGCCAATCGGACTCTCCGGGCCAAAATCGAAATGCATTTCAACGCTCATATATGCCTCGGCCCTTCACCAACCGACCTCCTATCCAGGGCAATACATTCTGTTGAGGTCTTATCCAACCTCTTTTTCTCTTCTTTTCTGCTGCTATCCGACCCTTGCTCTTACATACTGACTTTTTATTCCTGAACAGAAGGGAGATTTATTCCCCCGCAATAGAGATTCACTTATATAATCTGGGGTGCCATGTTTTTCGTAGAGTTTTCCCATCTGGCGTCTGGCGGCCACACCCGAAGTTTCCGCTTGACGTGGGCACAAGCCACTCATTTCATTTGCCAACCTGTCAGCGGGTCCATGGTTTATACCCAGGAAAAAATGGAACTTGCTCCTGAAACAATGAATAACGAATCGTTCTCCATCACTTTTGCCTGCCATAATGCGGCGACTTACACCCGATTGTGCATGGAAAGTCTGGTGCGCAATAACGCCCCCCTGGAGCGTCTGGTGGTTGTGGATAACGGTTCCACCGATGACACGGTCTGTCTGCTTCAATCTTATCCCCTCGGCAAACTCATCCTCAACCGCCAAAACCTTGGATGCGGTGTAGCCTGGAATCAAGGCGCTCTCGCTTTTCAGTCAGAATGGTCGATCATCATGAATAATGACGTGCTGGTCCCCGCAGGATTTTTCCAGGCCCTTATTCACGCAGCACGTCGTCACGGATTGCTCATTGCTTCTCCGGCCCTGATCGAAGGAGATCATGATTACGCCTTCGAAGACTTTGCTGCCACTTCAGCCCAACACATGCTGCAAGCTCTGCGCCCGGGTTTTCCTCACGCGGTTTGTATGGCCGTCCATCAGTCTGTCTGGCAAGAGATTGGCTACTTTTCACCTACCCCCTCCCTGTGGGGTTATGAAGATACGCTGTTTTTTCACCATGCGCGCCAAAAAGGTCTGCCCATGGGCAGCGTGGGTGCTGCTTGGCTGCACCATTTTGGTTCTATCACACAAAATGAAATCCGACGGGAACGTGGACTTTCTTCACGCCAGGGTTTAGGTAGCAGAACACACTATCGATTATTACATCAAAGCTGGTTGCAGAGAAAACTTGAAAAATTTAGCCGTAAGCGCTTGCTGGCCCGTTATCGTGCTCGGGAATTATCCCGTTATCAGATGACGCTACACGGGGTCAGAACACATCAATCCTTTGAATGGCTCTGATGTCCGTCGATAAAATTTCACCCGCACCCAAGCGTATCTTGCTCGTTCAATTGGGTGATTTGGGTGACGTGGTTTTGACGACCCCTACCGTGCATTCTCTCAAGCACGCCTTTCCTGATTGCGAACTGCTGATCCTGGTCAGAAAACCCTTTGGCGATATCCTTACCAACGATCCGGCCTTACAGGTCATCCTTCAGATAGAAAAAGGCAAGGGTTCCTCGATGCAGAAGCTCCGTCAGTCTTTACGCTTGATGTGCGCGCTGCGACAAAACCATTTTTCTTGGGCGATCGACTTGCGCACAGGAGATCGCGGTGCCTTGTTGACAGGGTTATCGGGCGCTGCCCTCCGTATGGGACGCCGGAGTGACGAACGACCGTTCTGGCATCACACGCTGTTTACCACCCTGCTGACCGATGCTTCCCCGGGAGATGAGACCATACACCCAGGGGCTGACCAGTCGCTTCGGCTTCTTCGCGCCCTGGGCATCAATCCAGCCGTATCCTGTCCCATATTGTATACGGACCCAAGCGCTGTCTTGCGCATGCAGCAACTGTTAAAGTGCCATCACGTCCTGGATAGCCCGGGTTTCATCACCCTCAACCCTTGTTCGCGGTGGTCTTACAAGGAATGGCCCTTTTCTCGCTGGTCCACGGTCATTGACTGGTTATGGGCACAATTCTCAATCCCCACAGTACTAGTCGGTACAGCAGCAGAACATGAGGTTTGTGGCGCACTCTCAGACTCCTGCTCAGGCCATTGCATTTCACTGGCGGGAAAAACCACATTACCCGAGCTATCCGCGTTGCTCTCCCTGAGCCAGCTGCATCTGGGTGTGGATAGTGCAGCACCCCATATGGCCAGCGCCCTGGGCATTCCCTGCCTCACTCTCCATGGCCCCACCGACTGGCGCTTGTGGCGACTCGAGAAGGCCACACAGGGAGTCATGCACCCTGATCACAAGGCCTGTATTCCTTGCAATCGCAAGGGCTGTCAAGACTCTGAAATCAGTCAATGTTTAGAGGAGTTTGCAGCCGACTCGGCGATCGCCCAAATTCAGTCGTTCCTCAGAACAGTTCCATTTTTTCAAGCGCGTCGCGTATAGCCTGGTATTTTTCCAGCTTTTTTTGTCTTTTGTCGTTTCGCGCCGTTGTTGGGAACGGTATGCGATACATCATGCTACGCCAACAGGCGCGCCGGTAATGATAGCGAAAGATCCTTTTGATGATCTCTTCAGAATAATGCTTTTGATAAAACAGGTATTCTGCGCGGATTTTTTTTGCCGTGAGTTCCGCAAGTCCCGTACCTTGCTCGCTTTTCCCTCCATGATGCATCACCTCCACTTGTTCCACGTACCCGATGGTCAAACCCCGCGAACGCACCCTCAAACATAAATCCTGATCTTCTCCATACAGAAAAAAGTCTTCATCAAACCCACCCAGCTCTGCCATGAGGGCAAGCCTTGTGATCATGCAGGCACCAAGGACGCTGGCGATTTTTCCAGGCAAATGATCCGTGTGGCCATGTGCAAAACGATGCCCGGGGTAACGGTAGGAAACCGAATCTTGTAGCGAGCCATCCACATTCAAGATTTTCGGGCCCGCCATCCCCACCTCCGGATGTCTGTCCATGAAATCCACGAGCTTTGGCAGAGTGTTGGGCCGAATGGTTGTATCCGGGTTAAGAAACAGTACATAGGCTGCATTGGGATCACAAAGACGCAGTGCCTGATTGTTTGCTGCGGCAAAACCTACATTCATTCGATTCTCGTGCAACCGTACTCTCGGAAAACGCGTCTTCACATAGGCAGCCGTTCCATCTCTGGAAGCGTTGTCCACGACGTGGATTTCTGCCTGGCCCTGGCTTTCATCCACCAGGCTGGACAGGCAGGCTTCGATCACATCCCGGGACTGGTAAGTCACAATAATGACAGAAATATTCATCGGTACGTCACATACGAGACGACTTGGAAAGAATCTGTCGATACAGTGTTTCCATTTTTATGGACATGGCCTCCCAGGAATGTTCATGGGCTTCGATTTGTGCCGCCCGTGACATTTTTTCGTGCAATACCGGATCAGATAAGGAAACCAGATGTTGAGCGGCCATATCCACGCTATCCGGGCGCATCAGGATATAGCCATTGATGCCATGCGCAATCAAATCCTTGGCCCCCACATTGGGACTGACAATGACCGGCAAACCTGCCGCCATTGCTTCCAGCACGACCATTCCAAAAGTGTCAAAGGTGGAAAACAAGGTGAAAACATCTGCCGCCCGATAGATACATTCCAGCCCCTCCTGCTGTGTTCCGGCAAATGTCACGGCATCCTCCACCCCGGCAGATTTTGCGATACGGGCAAATTTAGCCTGGTTGCCTCGCCCGACCACCAGGAGTTTGAAGCGTCTGGAAGGTAACAGCGACTGGGCCTTGGACAAGGACCAGATGATACTTTCCAGGCCTTTCACTTCAAAATTCATCCCAACGAAAAGCATCAGGAAATCATTTTGCTCAAGTCCATATTTTTTTCTGACAGCGATTCGGCACCCCATGCGGTCTGGTTGTGAAAAACGTGCATAGTTCACGCCCGGATGCAGTATGTTCCAATGGCCCGGAAGTTCGGCATATTCGTTTTGAAAGGCGCTCATGGCGATGGACGAAACGGGTAAAAAATAACTATCCATGCCCTGCGCCAGTGCCCGATGTTCCACAGAGGAGAAGGCCAGATCATACAGGCTGGGAATGCTTCTGTTTCTTACTCGCCTGATCCAGCCTGCGTGAGGAATGCCGTGGGATGAAAACACATCGGCGTGAAAGACCCAGTGGTGGGAGTGGACCAGATCAAATCCCAGCGCCTTGATTTTTTTCTGGGCAGCCCAGGCAAAACCCAGGGGCCCCAGGAATCGCGGGAAAGCAATCGTGGGGATTTTATGAAAGGTAATGCGCTTGGACGATTGTATCCACTGGCTTGCAAGCACATGGATGTCAAAATCCGACACGCAAGATAGCCGTTCTGTCACCTCCCTGGCAAAGCCCTCACCGCCACCCACCAGCCCATATTTGGGTACGATGACCGCAATACGGAATTTGCGAGGCACCGGTGTGACCTGAACATCCAACGAAGCTTTGCCGAGCGGCTTCTCGGCCAGCATGTCCAGCATATATTGCCCCACGCCTTCAGGGTCGATTCCCTCGAGACATTTACTGCGGGACTCCAGATGTCTGAAACAACCTTCCTGGTGACACGGCACACAATCGCCTTCTCCCTGAATGAGCTGCACGTTGCCACATCGGGCAGATCCTTTCATCGCCCAGGGATTGATATCCCGAGCGTAATCCTTGGGCCACGGCCCCCATTTCACCGGGTTTGTGGGACCAAACAAGGCGATGACAGGAATACCCAGTGCTGCTGCCAAATGCGTGATTCCAGTGTCTGGTCCCACAAAAATTCTAGCTTTTGCGATGAGATCAGCGGTCTGAGCCAAGCGGAGTTGACCGGCAAGATTGATTGCCTTGGAAGCGTCGGCAATCTGCTGGCCATAGTCCACTTCCTCCAGGGTACTTCCACCGGTTAACACCACCGTCAAGCCTTGGCTCTGCAGTAATTGGGCCAAATAAATCCATCCCGACAACGTCCATCGCTTGTAGTGAAATTTGGGATAGGGGTGGAGTACGGCAAAGTCACCCGCTGGCAGCGCTGCAGGTAGCCTGCCGCCTGCCGTGGGGGGGATGACGGTGTAGACCCTGGGAAGATGAATCAAGTCCAGCAGCTTCAATCCCATCAACAGCGTATGTGTACCGGTGTCATCAAATGGGATCTTGCGACTCAATAATCCCACGGAAAGCCAGAAACTATGGGGATTATAGGAGCCCACCGAGCACTTCGAGCCCAGAAAACAATACATTCGAGCGCGGTCGGACGAGACGGTGGTCAGCGCAATGTCATACTGTTTCCAGAGTTGCCAAAGCTCTTTCAAACGTGACCAGAAGGTTGCCCGGTGCGGAACGGTAATCACTTGGCGCAGATCAGGGTTACCCTCGAGAACGCCTTCCATCCCTTGTAATACCAGCATGTCGATTACCGCATGGGGGTGTGCCCGTTTGATGGCCCTGGCAACCGGGGTCGTCAAAAGTACATCACCCAGCCTCAGGGTGCAAACGACGAGAAACTTGATGGAAGGTTTGCCCTCTGACATAGGGGATATTGGACAGGCAATCTGTTTTGAAAACAAACTATTCGTACACGCGCTGCGCGCCGGGCCGTATGCCCAGTTGTTTCAACTTCCTGTAGAGATGGGTTCGCTCCAGGCCAACTCTTTCTGCAACCCGGGACATGTTTCCTGCTTCCTGACGAATGTGATATTCGAAATAGGCCCGTTCGAAATCATCCCGGGCTTCCCGCAACGGTCTCTCAAATTGTATTTTTTCCGGATTGGCCGGTTGCTGAGCCTCGAATTGGCCCAAGAGTTTGAGGGCCTCATCCCCTGTGATATCCGGCCCGGCCACCGTCAGCGCGAGGGTACGAATCACGTTGGTCAGCATCGGCAGATTTCCCGCCCAGCGCGCTTGTCTAAAGGCGTTCAAGGCACTGGTGGCCAGGGTTTTTGGGGGGACCTCTCCCGCACTAACCATGGCATGCAGCAAAACAACTGCAATATCCGGTATATCCTCTGCATGCTCCCGCAACGCCGGTACGCGAATGGTCACTGCGGAAAGTTTTGCAGCCAAATCAGGATCAAATCCCTGATTTTGAGTCAGTTGGGCAATCGGATGGGTGCTGCCGCAAATCAATTTGACCTGATGTTTTTCCAGCTTTCCCAGCAACTGTCCCAAACCCTTTTGCTGGGCTGCGTTCAACTCGCCAATTTCGGGAATGAACAGGATTCCACCCTGGCTGTCATTCAGCGGTTCAAAGGGGTTTTCGGCCAGCCACTGATGCTGCTCTGAATAAAACCAGGGGGTGTTCTCCTGATGCAATTGGCGAGCAGCCAACTCAATCCCGCAACCGGGTTCACCCACCAGCAATAATGGCGCATTATGATTAGCCACCTGCGACAATTGATATCGCAACCGAACCACTGCATCTCCTTTGCCCAATTGCAGGGTAGTCAACTGGGGACGGAAATTCATTTTTCCCTTACGCATGGCACGTTCCACTGTTGCCAGCAGTTTGGGGAGAGCGATGGGTTTTTCCAAAAAGTCGAAGGCTCCCATTCGAGTAGCTTCCACAGCCGTATCCACCGATCCATGACCCGACATCATGATGACGGGCATGTTGAGTTGCCCCAAAGCACGCCATTCCTTCAGTAAACTAATGCCATCCATCTGGGGCATCCAGATATCCAGCAAAACCAGATCCGGGCGTTCTTCATGCCTGAGTCTGCGTGCTTCCATGGCATCGGCAGCCAGTCGCACATGGTATCCCTCGTCATGGAGAATCTCGGACAGCAATTCCCGAATGCCCACTTCGTCATCAACGACCAGGATTTGGTTGGACATCAACGCGCTCCTCTCAAAGGCAACAGAATGCGCACCATGGCCCCACCCGACTCCCGATTGGAAACCGTGATCTTGCCATGATGTTCCTCAATGATTTTTTTCACAATAGACAAGCCCAGGCCCGTTCCCTTGGTTTTTGTCGTTGCATAGGGCTCGAACACGCGCACCAGAAACTCATCAGAAAACCCCGGGCCGTTATCTGACACGACAAAACTGACCTCTTCTTCTTCCAACGAGGTATCAATCATCACATAGGCCTGATGATACTCCTGCAAAGCATCCTGTGCGTTTTGAACCAGGTTGTGAATCACCTGGCGCATGCGGTGCATATCCCCATCGATCAGCGGCAGATGTGGATCCAAGGATAGCTTGATTTTATGCTCCGCCGACTCATACAGCACCATAACCTCGCGAATCAACTGGTTGAGATCCAGGCTTTTGGGCACCATTTTGGAGGATCGGGCATATTCGCTGAAATCATTCACCATGTTTTTCAGGGCGTCCACCTGGTTGATGATCGTGGCCGTGGAACGTTCGAGGATTTTTGCTTCGGCTTCAGGAAGTTTTTCCATCAACTTGTGACGCAACCGATCGGCGGCCAACTGGATGGGTGTCAACGGATTCTTGATTTCATGAGCCAGCCTGCGCGCCACTTCTCCCCAAGCGGCGTCCCTTTGGGCCTGGAGGATTTCCGTGATATCGTCGAAAACCAGAACATAATCACCACCGTGCTCCTGTGGAAGACGGGTTCCCCGAAAATGAAATTTTCGGTTTCCATGGGACGATAGATAGTCTCCATCTCCCTCCCAGGGCTGATCGTGCGCTTCCCGAAATTGAGAGGCTAAAAAATCGGCCACTGTAGCCAATTCCGCGACTTTCACACCCCATTCGGAGAGAGGCAATTGGTGCAATTTTTTGGCATCGAGAAGGTTTTCTGCACTGTTGTTGGCAATTTTAAGCCGAAATGCCTCATCCAGAACAATCACCCCGGTGGATAGATTGGACAATATGCTTTCCTGATACGCTTTGGCCGCAGCCAGTTTTTCCTGATCCTTCAATCGGGCGGCCGACGTCTCACTCAATTGCCGCGTCATGGTGTTGAACGAACGCGTCAGGGCACCCAACTCATCATTCCCAGTGACCGGCGTGATCTTGGTGAAGTCCCCAGCGCCCACTGCTCGCGCGCTCTCGGCCAAAGCACTCAAAGGCGCCCCCAAGCGTTCGGATATCACGAAAGCCAGAGCGATTGCAGTCAAAAGGGTCAACAGCAGTGCCAAAGTCAGGTTAAGGCCATAAATGCGTTTTAGTCCGGTGCGGGCCAGTAATAACTCTTGATAACCGCGATAAGCTGCTTCCACGCTATCCGCATCGGTGGCCAGATTCTTGGCCACCGGTTGGATCAGTTGCAGGGCTTGAATGTCCTCCTCATAAGACAGTCGATTCACAGGAACCACAACCCGCAAAAACAACCCCCGGTCCGGAATGCTTTCAACCGTTTTGAACACATGCTGGGTTCGAATCTGATGCAGTATCGATGCATTGATCGGCACAGGATTCGGAATCAATTTATCGTTGAGCGCATTGGAAAAAACCAGGATGTTGCCCGACTTCGAAAACAGGGTGATTTCTTGCACCACATATTGTTCCCGCAGACGGTGCAATGCCGAAGACTCCTCTGCAATCATGGCATCACCCAATTCGCCGGATATCATCTCCCCCTTGCGGGCCAGATCCAGAAGCATGCTATCAAATGCGGTTCGCCCCAAATCCAGACCGGCACTCAGTGCATTATCCACATTCACGTCAAACCAGGACTCGATGCTATTGGAAAGGAATTTGACTGATACACCATAGACCAAGGTCCCCGGAAGCACCGCCATCAAGGCAAAAACGATGACCAGTTTGAAAGTCAAGCGCGCTCCAAACACCTGATGTTTCAACTTCCCGTACAAGGTCCATAACTGAAAGGAAATCAAACCCATCAAAGCCAGGGCAACCACCGCACCAGCCATCAATAATCTAGGATAATTCTGGGCAAACAGGGAAGTATTTGAGGTCGCTTCGGAGAGCATGTACAGCAACACCAAACCCACCAATACCCCCATGAATACCGCCCACTTCATGGGGTGCTTGGTCAGCACCTGAACCAGCGTCATGGTTTGACCGTCCAGCTCATGGGTTTGGATACCAAATTCCAGTCACTATTGGAGAAGGCATCCAGTTGAAAGGGTTTGGGGAGTTGCGACACATCCAACTTCATTTGCAGCGTGGCCTCATAATGCCCACCTTTGGAAAATCTACCAGCCTCAGACAAACGCATATGGTTCAAATGGGTCAGGGCCTGGAGCGCATCTTCCAACGTCCCAAAACTCAGGTAGAGCGAACCAATGGAAAATCGATAGGTACGGGTCAAGGGGTTGAAGCTCAAGCGCCGGTCCTGATGGAAATTGATCAGTACCTTGTTGAACCAATACCAGCGAGGCTCCAGGACTTCCAGACTGATATTGAAGGTCAGGGAAACACCACGATTCAAGGCATCTTCCAACACAGGAGTCAAGTCGAGGGAAAATTCCGCATCTAGATATTGACCCTCTTCACTGGCGTAAATGCTGGCGTGAGTCACCCTCACACCTTCTGCCAGCACAGGCATAGAGGCTGCCAGCATCCAGAGGATGAGCGCGGTCAGAGGAATGACAAACTCAGATTTTCTGAAAAACCGCATAAAAAAACCCATCGTGATCCCTGTCGGGATGGATCTGGCCTTCACGGCACAGTGAATCCTGAACGGGTAACAACCGTGCGTCGGATTGAATACCGAGGAATCGGTCCCGTTGTTCCTGGTTTTCTTCCCTGAAAAGAGAGCATGTGGAGTACACCAATCGTCCGCCTTTGCGCACCAGAGGCCATAAGGTTTCCAACAGCCTGCCCTGTACCGCTGCCAGTGCCGGAATATCCTCAGGTCGGCGCAACCATTTGATATCCGGGTGGCGTCGCACCACTCCCGATCCGCTACAGGGGGCATCCAACAGGATGCGATCAAACAGTACCCCATCCCACCAATCCTCGGGACGTGTCGCATCGGCAAAAGCACAATGGGCCTTCATCCCCATGCGCTCAAAGTTGGCTTCCATCTTTTTCACCCGGCCCGCGTCCTTGTCCAGTGCCCATAACTGGATATCGCTGATGAGTTCCAGAATATGTGCCGCTTTCCCCCCGGGTGCTGCACAAGCATCCAAAACCCGTTGACCCCCGTGTAGTCCCAGCAAATGCGGTGCATATTGAGCTGCTGCATCCTGCACTGAAACATGACCTTCGGCAAAACCCGGTAATCGATTTACTACCACGGGTTCGCTCAGTATCAATCCCTCCTTTCCCACGGGGCGGCTTGTGATGCCTGCTTGTGACAAACGTTGTTGGTATTGATCGCGGTTACTATGACGACGATTGACACGCAACGTCATGGGCGGATGCTGTTGTGCCATGAGCAGTATCTCTTCCCACTCCTGTGGATACTGCCGCTGCAAGGTTTCGATCCACCAGTGGGGATGACTGTATTTTCCCTCCGGTGTGGCGTGCGATAATTCCAGCAACGCTTCACGCTGGCGCAACAGGTTACGTAGTACGCCGTTGACGAAGCCCTTGGCCCCCGGGCCATGGAACAACGCAGCAACTTCCACGGCATGGCTGACCACGGCATGGGGCGCCATGCGCGTATGTAATAACTGATAAGCGCCCACCACAAGCAACGCATCGATTGGTGGATCGGGTTTGCGCTTCAAATACAATGGTTGTAAAACGTTTTCAAGTTCTTGCCGGAATCGTTGCACCCCATAACCTATGTCCTGCAACGCAGCGCGCTCATGATCAGTCAATTGCCCTTTAGCCTGCTTACGCGCTTCTGTCAGGGCATGATCCAGATTTTTTCCCAGCATGACCTGAACCAGAGCAATCGTGGCCAAACGTTGAATTTCAATCATGAGGCCCCCAGCACATCACCAATCGAGACTTGAAATCCGGCACGAAATTGATCCGCGGACAGGGGTTTTCCGCCCGTTTTTTGTACCACGGTCAAATCCAGCAGGCCGTCGCCACAAGCAACCCGCAGCGCCTGATGAGTGAGCGCCACAACAGTACCCGCCGGTGCTGGTTGTAACTCGGAGTCTGTTAAGCCAACCGGAACAAGACGTGCCTCCCACACTTTGATCAGGGTGCCACGCAATGTGGTTCTGCACACCGGTGCCGGATTCAAGGCCCTGATGGTTCGTTCCAATTGTGTTGCCGATCGGGACCAGTCCAGAACGGCTTCCTCCTTGGTAATCTTATGGGCATACAACATGCCCTCCTGGGGTTGAGGGCGAGGCTGCAACATTCCACTTTCCAATGCGTCCAACGCCTGAATCAATAACCGCGCCCCCAGAGGAGCCAAACGATCATGCAGCGTCTTGCTGTTATCTTGCGCATGAATCTCACAGGCTTCAGTCAACAGCACAGGCCCGGTATCCAATCCCGATTCCATCTGCATGATACTGATTCCGGTTTCATGGTCACCTGCCTCAAGGGCGCGTTGTATCGGTGCCGCACCTCGCCAACGCGGTAATAGCGAGGCATGAACATTAATCGCTCCCAAGGGAAATAAGGCCAAAACCGGAGCTGGAATCAGTAGACCATAGGCGGACACCACCAGTAGCTGAGCGTCCATTTTTCCGATCCACTCTGTTACTTCGGTTCCCTTCAAGCGCTCGGGCTGATACAAGGGAAGGCCTGCCGCCTGAGCAATCTGCTTGACCGGACTGGTGCTTGAGCGATAGCCACGTCCAGCTGGTCGGTCTGGTTGCGTCAACACCCCCAGGACTTGATGTTTGCTTTGCAGGAGTGCCTTCAGATCCTGGGCCGCAAACTCGGGTGTCCCGGCAAATAATATGTCCATTACAGGGTTTCTCGAGCGCGTTTACGCATTTTTGTCTTGATCCGGTTCTGTTTCAAGGGTGACAGATACTCCACAAAAACCTTGCCTTCCAGATGATCCATTTCATGCTGTATACAAACCGCCAATAACCCTGTTGCTTGCAGGGAAAACGGCTGCCCCCGGCGATCCAGCGCCTCCACCACCACCGTTTCCGAACGAGTCACACACTCGTAGATTCCCGGAACCGATAGGCAACCCTCTTCACGCAACACCGACCCTTCACGCGCGAGAATGCGGGGATTGATGAAAACCTGTGGGTTCTGATGGTCATCGGAGATATCGATCACAATGAGACGCTGATGAACATTGACCTGCGTAGCAGCCAGACCGATACCTACCGCAGCGTACATGGTTTCAATCATGTCATCGATCAATCTTTCGATGGTTTGGTCCACCTGGGCTACCGGGCGTGCCCGGGTATGCAATCGCGCATCGGGATAGCGAAGAATGGGAAGAAGTGCCATAAGATGACTTTTTTCGTAAAAAATGAACCGTTCAACGCCTGTATTATAACGATCTTGCCCCTCAGAGCACCCCTTGATGATGGCACGCACCAACGGATCCTGCCACACCAACCTTGACTCACCCCTTTGCGAAGATGCTGTAGCAAGAGCTTGGTTGCAAACACCCAACGCCCATCTCGTCCACCAGGGGCGATCAGATTATCCTCCCTTGTTGTCGCCTGTGAACGCCGCAGCGGACCCCCTCTATGTGAAAGGGAATAAAACGCTTTTGACACAACCCATGGTAGCCATCGTGGGGAGCAGAAATGCATCGCGCCAAGGATGTCGCGATGCCATGATCATGGCAGAAACGCTATCCAATGCAGGCTTTACCATTGTCAGCGGCCTGGCCCAGGGCATCGATACGGCGGCCCATCAAGGCGCTCTGCGTGGGATCGGATCTACCGTAGCCATCATGGGAACCGGCATCGACCGAATCTATCCTGCACGCAACCACCCCCTGGCTCAAGAAATTTTTAGAAAGGGCGCGCTGGTTTCCGAGTTTCCGCTGGGACTCGGCCCTCAACGTTGGCATTTTCCCAAGCGCAATCGAACCATTGCCGGCTGTTGCATGGGTTGCGTGGTGATCGAAGCCAGTCTTGAGAGCGGTTCACTGATTACCGCTCAATGGGCTTTGGAATTTGGACGCGAAGTGTTTGCCATACCGGGATCCATTCACTCTCCGCTCTCTCGGGGGCCCCATCGTTTGATTCGCGAGGGTGCTCTCCTAGTGGAGTCAGCCCAGGAGATACTGGCGGTTCTAACCAATCAACAGGCCTTTCCCTGTCCAGTAAACACTCCCCACGCAACCCATTGTTCACCGATTCGGTTTTCCGCCAATCCCCCCCAATCAGAACAGAAAGAATCCCCTTGCCCCTTGGACGAAGAGCTCCTGATTCTCGAAATCCTTACCACAGGACCTCTATCCATCGATCAAATTTCCACCCTGTCCGGCTTGACGACTGCCCAGGTATCCATCATGCTGACCTCGCTGGAGCTTCGGGACCTGGTTGGCACACTCCCTGGAGGAGCCTTTCAGCGACTGGTCTCCTAGGCAATCTTTCAGGGTATAGACCAACCCGGGCTATCTGTAAAGGACATGATTCCATGGTGGATATCCTCATTTTTATGTACGAGAACTTTTTTGGCAGCGGAATTTATCCGGCGCACGAAGATCTGCAGCACCGCTTGTTTGCGGCTGGCTTCCGTGCGCCAGAAGTGAAAGAAACCCTTGCTTGGTTGGACCACGTCCATCGCGAAGGTTCTACCCCCCCTCCACTGGGCCAAAGTCCCTTGGCAAGCCGTTTTCTGGACCCGATGGAGCTGGAACGACTGGGGCAGGAAGGGTGGGAATTTTTGGCCTTTCTGGAAAACAACTGCATTCTATCTGGCAGTCAACGAGAAATGATTTTGACTGGAATTTTGACGCTCACCGATCCAGAAATGGATCTTGATCAATTGAAATTGATGGTATTGATGGTTCTTTGGCGTCAGGGCGACACCATGAACGCTCTCATGGTCGAAGAATTGATTCATTATCAAGACTGGATGCTTCAGTGATTCATTTCATCCTTACACGACTACCTTCTCCATGAATTTGCTCATTGTTGAATCACCCTCCAAGGCCAAAACACTTAAAAAGTATTTAGGGCCGGATTTTGAAATTCTGGCTTCTTACGGGCATGTTCGTGATCTGGTCCCAAAATCGGGTGCTGTCGACACAGATAATCGCTTTGCCATGAAGTATGAATTTGTGGCTCGCAACGAAAAACATGTGGATGCCATCGCGCGTGCTGTAAAAGCTGCTGATCAGGTTTATCTGGCCACTGACCCGGATCGCGAGGGAGAGGCCATTGCCTGGCATCTGGCTGAAATATTGAAATCAAAAAAGCTGTTAAAAAACAAATTATTGCACCGTGTCGCTTTTTACGAGATCACACAAACTGCGGTGCGTGAGGCCGTAGCCCATCCGCGCGAAATCTCTATGCCCTTGGTCAATGCACAGCAAGCCCGTCGGGCCTTGGATTATCTGGTTGGGTTCAATCTGTCCCCGCTGCTGTGGAAGAAAATTCGCCGTGGTCTTTCTGCTGGGCGTGTTCAGAGCCCCGCCTTAAGGCTGATCGTTGAGCGTGAAAATCAGATTCTGGCTTTCAAGAGTGACGAGTATTGGAGTCTACATTTAGAAAGCCACAAGGATAACCAATCCTTTCATGCCAAGCTCGTTCAATGGGACGGTAAAAAACTGGAACAGCTGGCTGTCGCTTCAGAATCCCAAAAAAATCTCATGCTGGAACAACTGCAAGGGCAGAGTGCCAAAGTACTGCGTGTGGAAAAGAAAACCCGGCAGCGTCATCCTGCAGCCCCCTTCACCACGTCTACCTTACAGCAGGAGGCCGTCCGCAAACTGGGCTTTACCACCGACCGCGCCATGAAAGTGGCTCAGCAACTGTATGAAGGAATCGATATTGGCGGTGGGGCGGTGGGCCTGATTTCCTACATGAGAACGGATTCGGTTACCTTGTCTCAGGAAGCTCTTCGGGACATCAGATCTCATATCAAAGAAAACTTTAGTAGTGAGTACTTACCTGAAAAACACAACAGTTACACCAGCAAATCCAAAAATGCACAAGAAGCACACGAGGCCATCCGGCCTACTGCCATTTCCAGGACACCGGCCAATTTACGTGGGCACCTGAATTCCGACCAATTCCGTCTGTACGAAATGATCTGGAAACGCACCGTTGCGAGCCAGATGACTCAAGCTCAATTTGATACAGTGGCAGTGGATATTGCCGTTGGCCCACACAGTGTATTCAGGGCCAATGGCCAGACCATGATTTTTCCTGGTTTCATTG